>NZ_JASATC010000031.1:0-74370 GCF_038440135.1 Pseudomonas sp. OTU5201
GTGGGCCCCCCAACCCCCAAAAACCCCCCCCCCCCCCCCGTGGGGGGGGGGCCCGAGTCTTTTATGGGCTTTCGGATGGCGCCTGAGTGCTGGGTGAAAGCACCCTGTCGCCGACTTGCCGTAGCGGGCGGTGAGTCGCCAGCTCAGCTCAGGTTGAGTGCCGGAATGATGCTGACGTCGAGGGGCTGGCCCGGCACCGGAACCGGCGCTGCCAGGCCCAGGTTGTTCTTCTCGAACACTCGGTCTGCCCTGTAACTGGAGCGCACCAGCGGGCCCGCCGCGACTTCCATGAAGCCCTTCTGCAGGCCGATATCACGGAAGCGGTTGAACTCCTCCGGGCTGACCCAGCGCTTGACCGGCAAATGGTTGCGGGTGGGCTGCAGATACTGGCCGAGGGTGAGGATGTCCACGCCAATGGCGCGCAGGTCATCCATGGTCTCGATGACTTCCTCGTCAGTCTCGCCCAGTCCGAGCATCAGGCTGGTCTTGGCCAGCACGTCAGGACGGTGACGCTTGGCATGCTCCAGTACGCGCAGGGTTTTCTCGTAGCCGGCGCGCGGGTCGCGCACCACATGGGTCAGCCGCTTGACCGTCTCGACGTTCTGCGCGAAGACCTCAAGGCCGGAGTCCACGACTCGTTCGATGGCCTGAAGGTCGCCGTTGAAGTCCGGTGTCAGGGCCTCCACGACCACTTGCGGCGTGCGCTCCTTGATCGCGCGCACGCAGGCGGCGTAGTGACTGGCGCCGCCATCATGCAGGTCGTCGCGATCCACCGAGGTCAGCACGATATAGCGCAACGCCATCAGCTCGACGGATTTGGCGGTGTTCTGGGGTTCTTCCTGGTCCAGCCAACCGTTGGGGTTGCCCGTGTCCACGGCGCAGAAGCGGCAGGCGCGGGTGCACACCGAACCCATCAGCATGATGGTGGCGGTGCCGTTGGACCAGCACTCGCCCATGTTCGGGCAGTGCGATTCCTGGCACACCGTACTCAGGCGATGTTCACTGACATTGCGCTTGACCGCCTCGAAGCGGCTGCCGCCCGGTGCCTTAACCCGCAGCCACTTGGGCTTGGGTTCGAATACCTGCGCCTCGGTCGAGGCTCGGCGCTTCTGGCCATCCTTGATCGCGGTGATGCCCTGCGCAGTGCGGAACTTTTCACCGCTGGCGACGGGTTTGGAGGTGTCTGTATCGGACATAGGGAAACTGGCTCCGCTAGAGGCTCCGTGGGCTGCCGCAGGGGCAAAAAAGGGTGGCGCAGTGTATCACAAAGGCATCTGCACGAACTGGCCGCCGTCCGGAAGCGAGCGCGCCGGAGGCTGCGAGGAAGGCGGGGGGCTTAGCGCCCCTCGCGCAACTGCATGAGCAGTTCCAGGTTGGGGTAGCCGTCCGCTGGCCAGCCGAGACGCTGCTGGTAGCCGCGAATGGCCTTGCGAGTGTTGGCGCCAATGATGCCGTCCGGCGCACCCGCGGAGTAGCCGGCGGCCGTCAGCGATTCTTGCAGTTCCACGCGCTCGCTGCGGCTCAGCGGGCGTTCGTCGCGAGGCCAATTGGCAGTGAGTTCGCCACGACCATCGAAGCGTTCGCCCAACAGGCTCACTGCAAGGGCATAAGACGAAGAGTTGTTGTACTTGAGGATGGCGCGGAAGTTATCCAGCACCAGGAAGGCGGGGCCGCGATAGCCGGCAGGGAGCAACAGCGAGGCGGACTCCCCCGACAAGGATGCTGCTTGTGCGCCAGTCTGTACGCCCAGGGCTTGCCACTGTGCCACGGGCCTACGGATGTCGGCGTCGGCCTGTGCATAGTCGAAGCCTTGAGGCAGTTGCACCTGCAGCGCGGCAGGCTGGCCTTTGCGCCAGCCGGAGGCTTGCAGGTAGTGCGCGGCAGAGGCCAGGGCATCGGCCGAGGAGCTCCAGATGTTGCGGCGGCCGTCGCCGTCGAAGTCCACCGCGTGGCTGTTATAGGTGGTGGGAATGAATTGGGTCTGGCCCATGGCGCCGGCCCAGGAGCCCAGCATGCTGGCGGGCTGGATATCGCCGTGCTGGAGGATCTGCAGGGCAGCGAGCAGCTGTGCGTGAGCGAACGCCGGGCGACGACCTTCGTAGGCCAGTGTCGCCAGGGAGCGGATTACCGACTTGTCGCCCATGAACTGACCGAAGCTGCTTTCCATGCCCCAGATGGCGACCAGGGGCTCGCGGTCCACCCCGAAACGCTGTTCGATAGCGTCCAGCGTGGCTGCGTGTTCGGTCATGAGGGCCTGGCCCTTGCGCACACGGTAGGGCGATATGGCGCCTTCCAGGTATTCCCAGACCGGCCGAGTGAACTCGGGTTGGCTGCGATCGGCAGAGATCACGCTGGGGTCCGGGGTGATGCCGGCAAAGGCTCGATCGAAAGTCTCGGGGTTTATGCCGCTGGACAGGGCCTCGCGGCGAAAAGCGTCACGCCAGGCGCCGAAGCTGACGGCCGACATCGCTATCGGGGCCTGGGCGGATTGCGCCGAGGTTGTGGCGGGGGCGCTGGCGGGTTGGCTGACCTGGGGCTTTGGAGCGGAAGCAGGCTTCTGTGCCGGGGTGTCGGCGCAGGCGCTGAGCAGAGTGAGGGCAGAGGCCGCGGCCAGGCTGCGGAACATCAGGCTGGGGGCGGGAGCATCGAACATACGCGAGTCTCGAGGCAGACGAATCAAGCCGCGACCTTAACACGTCCGAGCCGATTCACGCCTTCTCAGGCTGCCATAAGCGACGAAGCCTCCCAATCTTGGGAGGCTTCGCGGCGGTAACTTCCATTGCCTTTTTGGGGCTTCTCCCGGCGGCAGCGAAAGAGTGGTTGGGCTACCAGGGACTTTGCGCGTTCGGGCGCGCCTTGCTTGCGTTTCTTGGCCATGGCCGATCCTCGATTGCGCCCGCACCACTGCAGGCGCGCGCATCATCAGCTTCTGTTCAGAAAATGTCCAGCTACTCGGCGGCCAGGGGCAGGCGTTGGCCGGCCAAAAGCAAGGCGAGACGTGCGAGGCCGTTCCAGGGATCACCTGGGGCTTGGCCCTTGATCTGCGCGTCAATGCGCTGGGCGTCCTGCAGCAACTGATTCCAGCGCGACGCCGGATGGCGCTGCAGGGCACGGGTAACCAATGGGCGGCGTTTGTCCCACACGGGGGGGCGCGCGGCGGCAAAGGCCTTTTCCAGGGGGACGCCCTGGCTGTATTGCTGGGCCAGGCCAGCGAGCAGGCGCAGTTCGCGGGCCAGTGCCCAGAGGATTACCGGTGGCTCAACACCCTCGCCGCGCAAGCCTTCCAGGGTGCGCAGGGTATGCGCGGGCTCGCCATTGAGGGCGGCGTCTATCAGGCCGAAGACGTCGAAACGGGCACTGTCGGCCACCGCTGCCTGGACGGTCGCGGCATCGATCTGCCCACCTTCGGCCAGCAGCTTGAGCTTTTCGATTTCCTGGGCGGCTGCCAGCAGGTTGCCTTCGACCCGTGCGGCTATCAGGTCTACCGCTTCCTGGTTGGCGGCAAGCCCGGCCTGGGACAGGCGCTGGCGAATCCATTGCGGCAGGTTGTGCGCGTCGATGGGCCAGATCTGGATGAACTGGGTATCCGGCCCGTCGATCAGTGCCTTGGCCCACTTGGTTTTCTGGGTGCTACCGTCGAGCTTGGGCAGGTTCAGCAGTAGAACGGTGTCTTCCGGCGGTCGCGCCAGGTATTCCAGCAGAGCGGCAGCGCCCTTGTCCCCGGGCTTGCCCGAGGGCATGCGCACTTCCAGCAGCCGCTTCTCAGCAAACAGCGAGAGGCTGGCGCCAGCTTCCAGTAGCAGGCCCCAGTCGAAGTTGGCTTCGGCATTGAACACCTGGCGCTCGCTGAAGTCCCGTGCTCGGGCGCTGGCGCGAATGGCGTCACAGGCTTCCTGGCAGAGCAGCGGTTCGTCGCCGCTGACGACGTAGACCGGTGCCAGCGGGCCCTGCAGGTGTTTGCCCAGTTGTGCGGGATTGAGTTTCATAGGCGCAAATGACCGGGGCCGCTCGTGCGGCCCCGTGTACTCACTGGATGGGCAGTTGCAGCGGCGATTGCTGCGGTTGCTGGGCCTTCTCGGCCTGGCGCGCGGCTTCCAGCGCTTCGGCTTCGGCCTTGGCCTTGGCTTCTGCGGTCTGTTGCAGCTGGTCGAGTTGGGCCGGGGTGATCAGTTGCAGGCGCATGAGCATCTGCTGGACCATTTCCTGGCGCATTTCCTGGCGCAGCTGGGCAGCTTCCTGGTCGGAACCGATCAGGTTGTTGCTGTCGTGCACGTAGTACTTCTGCACGGTCAGTTTGTCGTCCATCAGCAGCAGGTCATTGTTGCCGTGGATTTCGTATTGCAGGGTCTGGGTCAGTTCGTACTCTGCGCTGCGGGCGCCGGTGGTGTAGGAGGCGGTGCGCTGGGATTCGTCCTCGCGGGCCAATACAAGGGTGTAGGGCGCGCCGGCGTGGACATTCACGCCGTTGTCTTCCAGTGCTGCGCGCACGGCCTTGACGGTCGGGCCGTACAGGTTGCGGGCGGTCACGTCCATTTCGGTCAGGGCGAAGCTGGCGTCGCCAGTGCCGCGCAGCTGAAAACCGCACGCACTCAGCAGTGCGGCAAGGCCCAGGACCAGCAGATTCCGTTTCATCATTTCTTGCTTTCCCCTTGCGAGCAGACCGGCGCCGTTCCTGGAGGAGGGCGCCGGCTTCGATCAGTTGGCGACAATATTGACCAGTTTGCCTGGTACGACGATGACCTTGCGGATGGTCAGGCCGTCGGTGAAGCGCAGCACATTGTCGTTGGCGCGCGCAGTGGCTTCCACCGCCTCGCGGCTGGCGTCGGCCGGCACTTCGATATGACCACGCAGCTTGCCGTTGACCTGAACCACCAGTTGCAGGCTGTCCTGCACCAGGGCGGCTTCGTCCACGGTCGGCCAGGTGGCGTCGATGGACGCACCGGAGTGGCCCAGTTCACGCCAGACCACGTGGCTGATATGCGGAGTGATGGGGGCCAGCAGCAGCGCTACGGTTTCCAGGCCTTCCTGCAGGAGTGCGCGGTCTTCAGCGCTGGCTTGCGGGGCTTTCTCCAGCACGTTCATCAGGGTCATCACGGCAGCGATGGCAGTGTTGAACTTGTGGTGCTGGCCAATATCCTGGCTGGCCTGCTTGATGGCCAGGTGGATGGCGCGGTGCACGGCCTTCTGTTCGTCGTTCAGGGCGCTGCGGTCCAGGGCGGCCGGCAGACCCGCGGCGACATGCGCCTGGGCGAGGCGCCAGACGCGACGGAGGAAGCGGCTAGCGCCCTCGACACCGGAGTCGGACCACTCGAGGCTCATGTCCGGCGGCGAGGCGAACATCATGAACAGGCGGCAGGTGTCGGCGCCGTAGGCGTCGATCATGGCTTGCGGGTCGACGCCGTTGTTCTTCGACTTCGACATTTTCTCGGTGCCGCCGATTTCCACCGGCAGGCCGTCGGTCTTCAGGCGGGCGCCGATGACCTTGGCCTTGGCGTCGCGCTCGACCTCGACGTCGGCCGGGTTGAACCAGTCCTTGCCACCGTTGGCTGCAACGCGGTAGTAGGTCTCGGCCACCACCATGCCCTGGGTGAGCAGGTTCTTGAACGGCTCGTCGGAGCTGACCAGGCCCTCATCACGCATCAGCTTGTGGAAGAAGCGCGCGTAGAGCAGGTGCAGGATCGCGTGTTCGATACCACCGATGTATTGGTCCACCGGCAGCCAGTGGTTGGCCGCAGCCGGGTCGACCATGCCCTTGTCATAGTTTGGCGAGGCGTAGCGGGCGAAGTACCAGGAGCTCTCCACGAAGGTATCCATGGTGTCGGTTTCGCGCTTTGCCGCTGTGCCGCATTTCGGGCAGGTGCAGTTATAGAATTCGGGCATCTTCGCCAGCGGGCTGCCGGCGCCGTCCGGTACCACATCTTCCGGCAGCACGACCGGCAGCTGGTCTTCCGGCACTGGCACGTCACCACAGCTCGGGCAGTGGATGATCGGGATCGGGCAGCCCCAGTAGCGCTGGCGGCTGATGCCCCAGTCGCGCAGGCGGAACTGGGTGCGGGCTTGGCCGAGGCCTTTCTTTTGCAAGGCCACTTCGATGGCGTCGAAGGCACCCTGGTAGTCCAGGCCGTCGAACTCGCCGGAGTTGATCAGTTGCCCGTGCTCGCCATAGGCGTCTTGCCACGGGGCGGGCGTTTCGTCGCCGGCAGCGGTGCGGATCACCGGTTTTATCGGCAGGTCGTACTTGTGGGCAAAGGCGAAGTCGCGCTCATCGTGGGCCGGCACGGCCATCACGGCACCTTCGCCATAATTCATGAGGACGTAGTTGGCGACCCAGACGGGCAGTTTGTCGCCAGTCAGCGGGTGTTCGACGAACAGCGGAGTGGGCAGGCCCTTTTTCTCCTGGGTGGCGATGTCGGCTTCGGCGACGCCACCGCGTTTGCATTCGTCGATGAAGGCTTGCAGCTCAGCGGCTTTGTCGGCCGGCAGCTTCTGCACGGCCAGGGTGGCCAGCGGGTGCTCGGCGGCGACAGCGACGTAAGTGGCGCCCAGCAGGGTGTCCGGACGAGTGGTGAAGACCTTCAGTGCCCCGGCCTGGCCAATGCTGGCCTGGTCGTAGGGGAAGCTGACTTCCATGCCGCGGGATTTGCCAATCCAGTTGCGCTGCATGGTCTTGACCTGTTCGGGCCAGCCGTCTAGGTCGTCGAGGCTGCTCAAGAGTTCATCCGCATAGGCGGTGATCTTGAAGTAGTACATCGGGATCTCGCGCTTCTCTACCAGCGCACCGGAGCGCCAGCCGCGGCCGTCGATGACCTGCTCGTTGGCAAGGACCGTCTGGTCTGCCGGGTCCCAGTTGACGGTGCCGTTCTTGCGGTAGATCACGCCTTTTTCGAACAGTTTGGTGAACAGCCACTGCTCCCAACGGTAGTAGTCGGGCTTGCAGGTGGTGACTTCACGGGACCAGTCGATGGCCAGGCCCAGGCTCTTCAGCTGGGTCTTCATGTAGTCGATATTTTCGTAGGTCCACTTGGCCGGTGCGACGTTGTTCTTCATGGCGGCGTTTTCTGCCGGCATGCCGAAGGCGTCCCAGCCCATGGGCTGCAGCACGTTCTTGCCCAGCATGCGCTGATAGCGGGCGATCACGTCGCCGATCGTGTAGTTGCGCACGTGCCCCATGTGTAGCTTGCCGCTCGGGTAGGGGAACATCGACAGGCAATAGAAGGTGTCCTTGCCGGGCTGCTCACTCACTTCAAAGGATTTATGCGCGTCCCAGTGGGCTTGCGCGGCGGCTTCGATTTCGCGGGGCTGATACTGTTCGTGCATGGCTACTGGCGCTGGAGGATGGGGTTCCTCGGTCCGGGTGCGCTGGCCTTGGCCACGCTGCCGGACCCTGGAGGAAACAGAAATTCAAGCGACGTAGCATACATGACCCCTGTCGGCCTAGGGAAACCCTGAATGCACGGCCCGGCGTCCGTCGGCAATCCCGGCGCCGTTTGTCGCGGGCACCTTGCAGCGGGTAACCGGACGCTAAGCTTTTCATAAGCAACGCAAGCGTTTACGCAGTTCGAGGTGTTGGATGGGTGAGTTGCGGCGGACGGACTCAGGGAGCGGGCTCTACGAGCGGTTGTTACACCGGCTGGCCCTGGCGCTGGATGAAGCGGATACGGCGGTTCGCTTGCGCGACGAGGAACCGCTCGAACTGGAACTCAAGGGACTGACTCCTGCCGAGATGGAGTTGATCCGCGCCTATCTGGATCGCGACATGCGCTGGTTGCGCGGCTGGCATGCCGCCGCTGAGGAGCTGGCGGCGATCGAGGAGTTCCCCCGTCGAACCCCGCGTGCCGACAGCGGCCCACCCAAGAGCTTCGCCCTCAAGCCCAAACCCCTGTTAAAGCGCCGCCAGCAACTGTGCTGCGCCATGTGCGGTACGCCGGCCATCTGGCAGCGCGGCCAGGGTGTGCCGGCGTGCATGTCCTGTGGATCGCAGCTTTTCCGTACGTCCAATCCCCGTTAGGCTCCGGGCACCCTGGAGGTGCCCATGCCGATTCGCTACATCATCAAGCAATTCCTGCTCCCGCCCGGTGGCCTGCTGCTCTTGCTGCTGCTGGCCTGGTGGCTGCGTCGGCGCATGCCGCGCCTGTCTCTGGCCTGTTTCATTGTGGGGCTTGGAGGTCTCTGGCTGATGAGCCTGCCGATCATGGTCGAATGGTCGGCCAAGGCGCTGGAGCGCGATCCGCCCCTGGCCCTGGCGGAGTGGCCTCAGTTGGCCAGTCGGGTGGATGCCATCGTTGTGCTGGGTGGCGGCCGTGAACAGGCCGACCCGGCCTGGGGCGCGGATCAGCCTTCGCCCATGGCGATGGAGCGCCTGCGCTATGCCGCGCGTCTGGCCCGTGCCAGTGGCCTGCCGCTGTTGACCAGTGGCGGCCTGCACTTTGGGGAACCGCCCTCCGAGGCGCGGATCATGGCCGATACACTTGGGCGTGATTTCGGCCTGCAGGTGCGTTGGCAGGAAGGGAACAGCCGCACCACCTGGGAGAACGCCACCTACAGTGCAGCGCTGCTCCAACCTGCCGGGGTGCGCCGGGTACTGCTGGTGACCCAGGCTTCGCACATGCCCCGGGCCCGATGGAGTTTCGAGCGGGCGGGGTTCGAGGTGGTGGCGGCGCCCGTGGGTTACCTCGGCGTACCCAATGGCCGCCCGCTGGGCGGCTGGTTGCCGGAGTCCAAGGCGGTCTGGCAGAGCGGAATGCTGCTGAACGAGGTCGTCGGACTGCTGGCCTATCCACTGGCCTATGACTGAGAGGGCCGCGTTCCTTGTCGGGTGTGAGTGCTTTCACCCCCAACAAGGAGCGGCCAGCGCCGCTAAACCGTCTTGGCGATGCGGCTGGCCAGCAAGGCCCAGGCGAAGAGCAGACTGCAGAGAATCACCAATGGCCAGGCTCGCCACTGCAGGTAGGGCGTCAGGCCCTGCATGGGCAGGACTTCGCCGTAGAGCACGTCTTGCTGGAACTGCGGGATGCCCTCGGTGACCTGGCCGAACGGGTCGATCAGTACCGTTACGCCGTTGTTGGTGGCGCGGATCATCCAGCGGCCAGCCTCCAGTGCGCGCATCTGGGCCATCTGCAGATGCTGCAGCGGGCCGATCGAGGTGCCGAACCAGGTGTCATTGCTCACCGTCAGGAGGATGTCGCTCTGGGCGGCCAGTCCGGCAGCGAATTCCGGATAGACCACTTCGTAGCAGATGTAGGGGGCGATGCGGTATCCCTTGGCCATCAGTGGCCCCTGGCTGGAGTCGCCGCGGGCGAAGTCGGACATGGGCAGGTCGAAGAAGGCGATCAGCCCGCGCAGCACTTCCTGCAGCGGCACGTACTCGCCGAATGGCACCAGCTTCTGCTTGAGGTAAGTCCCTTCGCCCTGGCCGACCACGGTGATGCCGTTGTAGTAGCGCTTCTCGCCCCGTTCATTGCTCTGGCGGATCGGTACGCCCGTGATAAGGGCTGACTGTCGATCAGTGGCGAAGCGATTCATCACACCGAGGTAGCCCTCGACGAATTCCTTGAGCACTGGCACGGCGGTTTCCGGCCAGATGATCAGGTCGGCCTTTTGCGCGCTGAAGGTCATGTCGCGGTAGAGCGCGAGCTGGGCGTTGAGTTGCTCCGGGTCCCATTTCAAGTTCTGTTCGATGTTGCCCTGCATGGCCGCGACCTTCAGCGGCGCGCCGGCTGGCTGGGTCCAGGCGTGGCCCTTGAGTGCCAGGCCGCCGCCCCAGGGCGCGATCAACAGCACGATGCCGGCACCAAGGAATGCGGGACGGCTGCGCAGGCGTGCAAGGTTTACCAGCAAGGCGGCGGACAGTGCCAGCGCGAAGGACACCAGCCAGACGCCGCCCACCGGCGCAAGGCCGGCGAGTGGGCCGTCGAGCTGGCTGTAGCCGGCGTAAAGCCAGGGGAAGCCCGTGAGGAACCAGCCGCGAAAGGCTTCCTGGGCCAGCCAGAGGGCGGCGAACGCCAGGGTGTCGGCCAGGGCTGCCTCGCTGCGACGTATCCAGCGTGCCCAGACCAGTGCGGGCAGGGCGAAAAAAAGGGCAACACCGGCGCTGAATCCGATGGTGAGGAAACTCGCCAGCGGCACCGAGGCGGCGCCGTAGTCGTGGATGCTGACGTAGATCCAACTGGTACCGGTGCTGAACAGGCCAAAGCCATAGCACCAGCCGCGCCAGAAGGCTGCCTTGGGCGCCAGGTCGCGCAGGCCGAGGTAGAACAGGGCCAGGGACAGCAGTTGCAGGGGCCAGAAGTCGAAGGGGGCGAAAGCCAGGGGGGTGAGGGCACCGGCGGCCAGGGCCAACAGGTTGCCCGGCCAGCCGGGGCGGGTGATCCAGTTCATGCTCGGTCCTTGGGCGGATAGGGAGCTGGAAAAGCATGCGAGCGGAGCCTTTTTCCGGCTCCGGGCGCGATTATCCACGGGCGCCCCTTCTCTGTGGAGGGGGCGCGTATCAACGGGAAAGCGGGGAAAGGCGCAGCAGATGAATGCGGCGGCTGTCCGCGTTGAGCACGCGGAAGCGGAACTCGCCGATCTCGGTGGTTTCGTTGCGCTTGGGTAGATGACCAAAGGAACCCATGACCAGGCCGCCTACGGTGTCGAACTCGTCCTCGGAGAAGTCCGTCTCGAAGAACTCGTTGAAGGCATCCACCGGAGTCAGTGCCTTGACGATGAAGTCGCCACTGGGCAGCGGCTTGATGTAGCTGTCTTCCTCGACATCGTGCTCGTCTTCGATGTCGCCGACGATCTGCTCCAGCACGTCTTCGATGGTCACCAGGCCGGCAACGCCACCGTATTCGTCGATGACGACGGCCATGTGGTTATGGTTGGCGCGGAATTCCCGCAGCAGCACGTTGAGGCGCTTGGATTCGGGCACGAATGTGGCCGGGCGCAACAGGTCCTTGATGTTGAACGACTGGCCGTTGTCCTGAAGGATCAGTGGCAACAGGTCCTTGGCCAGGAGGATGCCCATGACGTCATCCAGGCTTTCGCCGACGACCGGGTAGCGGGAGTGAGCGGCGTCGATGATCGCCGGGAGGAACTCCTTGGGCGTCTGGTTGGCCCTGATGCTGATCATCTGCGAGCGCGGCACCATGATGTCGCGTACTTGCAGATCAGCGACCTGTATGGCGCCTTCGACAATCGACAGCGCTTCGCTGTCGAGCAGTTTGTTCTGATGGGCCTCGCGCAGCAGCTCGAGGAGCTCCTGGCGGCTTTTCGGCTCATGGGCAAAGGCCTGGGTCAGCTTTTCCAGCCAGGACCTGTGCCCGTTGCTCGATCGATCTTCGCTCATATGTCCTTTGCTCGGTGCTTCTTATTGGTCTTCGTCGTCGCGGTAAGGGTCGGGGTGGCCAAGTTCAGCCAGCAATTCCCGTTCCAGTGTTTCCATTTCCTCGGCTTCCGCATCTTCGATGTGGTCGTATCCGAGCAGGTGCAGGCAACCGTGGATCACCAGGTGCGCCCAATGTGCCTCCAGGGCCTTGCCCTGTTCGGCTGCTTCCCGTGCCACAACCGGCGCGCAGACCACCAGGTCGCCGAGCAGCGGGATATCCAGCAACTCGTCCGGTACGTCGGCAGGGAAGGAGAGCACGTTGGTAGCGTAGTCCTTGTGTCGCCAGGTGCGGTTCAGTTCGCGGCCTTCGGGCTCGTCCACCAGTCGGATGGTCAGCTCGGAGTCGGCGCTGCGCTGGCGCAGGGCCAGTTCGCACCAGCGACGGAAGTCCGCCTCGCTCGGCAGGCCTGGGGCCGTGCTTGCGAGCTGCAGGTCAAGTTCAAGCATTGTCGTTTATCGCGCCTGGGTCGTTGTCGGCCGGCTTGGCCTTGGCTGGCTGCTGGCGGCTGTCGAAGCGGTCGTAGGCTTCCACGATGCGTTGCACCAGCGGGTGGCGCACCACGTCCTGGGATTTGAAGTGGGTGAAGCTGATGCCGGGAACGTCACGCAGCACGTCGATCACATGGGTCAGGCCGGATTTCGTGCCGCGCGGCAGGTCGATCTGGGTGATGTCGCCAGTGATCACGGCGGTGGAACCGAAGCCGATACGGGTCAGGAACATCTTCATCTGCTCGAGGGTCGTGTTCTGACTCTCGTCGAGAATGATGAAGCTGTTGTTAAGAGTGCGGCCGCGCATGTAGGCCAGCGGGGCAACTTCGATGACCTGCTTTTCGATCAGCTTGGCTACCTGCTCGAAGCCGAGCATCTCGTAAAGCGCGTCGTACAGCGGGCGCAGGTAGGGGTCGATCTTCTGCGAGAGGTCGCCAGGGAGGAAGCCGAGCTTCTCGCCCGCCTCGACCGCCGGTCGAACCAACAGGATGCGGCGCACTTGCTCGCGTTCCAGGGCGTCCACGGCGCAGGCGACTGCCAGGTAGGTCTTGCCGGTGCCGGCCGGACCGATGCCGAAATTGATGTCGTGATCGAGGATCGATTTCACGTAGCTCTGCTGGTTGGCCCCGCGGGGGCGGATGTTGCCTTTGCGGGTGCGCAGTGTCACGGCTTCGGTCCTGGGGCTGGCTTCTTCCATTCCCGTCTCGCGGAGGAAGAGGTGCACCAGGTCGGGCGACAATTCGATGGCTTCGGTTTCGCGGTAGAGGCGACGCAGGAGGTTTTCCGTGGCGCGGGTGCGTTGAGGGTCGCCAACCAGTTCGAACTGGTTTCCTCGGTTACGGATCTCGATTTCCATGCGTTGTTCGATCAAGCGCAGATGCTCGTCGAACTGGCCGCAGAGATTGGCGAAGCGGCGGGCTTCAAAGGGTTCCAGGGTGAAGCGGTGCAAATCCAGGGAGGCGTTCAATGTCGTGTGTTCGCCCTTGGGCGGTAGAAATGGAATGACTTGAAGAATAACCCCGGGGGGCCGCCTGGAAAAGCACGGACCCCGAAGGTCGATCAGTGCAGGGCTTCCTCGAGCAGGCTGCCGCGCAGGGAGTGGGGCAGGGCATCGTCGATGCGCACATCGACGAACTGGCCGATCAGGCGCGGGTTGGCGCTGCGGAAGTTGACGATGCGGTTGTTCTCGGTGCGGCCCTGGAGCATGCCCGGGTCTTTCTTGGAAAAGTCACTGACCAGGATGCGCTGGATGCTGCCAACCATTCGTCGGCTGATCTCGAAACCCTGCTGGTGGATGCGGCCCTGGAGTATCTGCAGGCGCTGCTTCTTCACCTCTTCCGGGGTGTCGTCCACCAGATCGGCTGCCGGGGTGCCCGGGCGCGAGCTGTAAATGAAGGAGAAGGAGAAGTCGAAGCCGACGTCTTCCACCAGTTTCATGGTGGCTTCGAAGTCCTTGTCGGTCTCACCAGGGAAGCCGACGATGAAGTCCGAACTGATGCAGATATCCGGCACCGCGGCTTTCAGCTTGCGGATGCGCGACTTGTATTCGAGCGTGGTGTGGTTGCGCTTCATGGCCGCCAGGATGCGGTCGGAGCCTGCCTGCACCGGCAGGTGGACGAATTTAACCAGCTCCGGCACTTCGGCGTGGGCCTGGATCAGCGCATCAGAGAACTCCAGCGGGTGCGAGGTGGTGTAGCGGATGCGGTCGATACCCTCGACGGCAGCGACCACGCGGATCAGCTCGGCGAAGTCGGCGATGCGCCCATCATGGGTCAGACCGCGATAGCCGTTGACATTCTGGCCCAGCAGGGTCACTTCGCGGACGCCGTTCTCGGCCAGGTGGATGACCTCGGCCAGTACGTCGTCGAACGGACGGCTGACTTCCTCGCCACGGGTGTAGGGCACGACGCAGAAGGTGCAGTACTTGCTGCAGCCTTCCATCACTGAGACGAATGCGCTGGGGCCATCGACTCGGGGCTCGGGCAGGCGGTCGAACTTCTCGATCTCGGGGAAGCTGATGTCAACCTGGGGTTTGCGGGTGAGGCGTGCGGCGTCGATCATTTCCGGCAGGCGGTGCAGGGTCTGCGGGCCGAATACCACGTCCACGTAGGGCGCGCGCTCACGGATGGCGGCGCCTTCCTGGCTGGCCACGCAACCACCAACGCCAATCACCAGTTCCGGGTTCTGCTGTTTCAGTTCGCGCCAACGGCCAAGTTGCGAAAACACCTTCTCCTGCGCCTTCTCGCGGATCGAGCAGGTGTTGAGCAGTATCACGTCGGCTTCTTCCGCGCGTTCGGTGACCTCCAGTGCCTGATGTTCGCCGAGCAGGTCGACCATGCGCGACGAGTCGTACTCATTCATCTGGCAGCCGTGGGTTTCGATATAGAGCTTCTTGGCCATGCACTTCAGATCAGGTGGTTCGAAGAACCGCGCATTATAGTCGCCATCCCCCAGCGTTCCTAGCGCCGGCTGCCTGATGGCTATGCTATGATCTGCGCCCCCGAGAACGCCCCGCGACGACCCGCCGAACCGCCATGAGCAAGTCCACCCCAATCTACAAGGTGATCTTCCTGAACCAGGGCCAGGTGTACGAGATGTACGCCAAGCAGATCTACCAGAGCGATCTGTGGGGCTTTCTTGAGGTGGAGGAATTTGTCTTCGGTGAGCGCACTCAGGTAGTCGTCGACCCCAGCGAAGAGAAGCTCAAGGCCCAATTCGAAGGCGTGGTGCGCAGTTTCTTGCCGATGCATTCGATCATTCGCATCGATGAAGTGGAGCGCCTGGGCACGCCGAAGATCAGCGAGGCGAAAGGTAGCGGCAACGTGATGCCATTCCCCATGCCGATGCCGGAGAAGTAAGCGGGTACCGGTATGTGTGCCGCTGCCGTCAGGGCAGGGGCGAGAAAGGCGAGCCGCCGTCGGCTGCCTGCAGTTCCAGCAGGTAGTTGCGGAAGATCTGTCCCAGTACCTGGGTCGCGATTTCCAGCTCATCACTACGCATCTGTGCGGCCACCAGGTCGGCGCTGTCCATTGCCTCGTCCGAACCATTCACTGCGGCCATCTTCAGCACGATGTACGCCTGCACGTTATTGGCTGGTACGCCTTCGCCCCGGAAGAACATGTTGCCCAGGCGCAATTGGGCCATGGCATGACCATTGAGGGACGCTTGCTCGAACCATTGCAGGGCCTGGGCCAGGTCGCGTGGGGTGCGTTTGCCGTCGTAGTAGAACTCGCCGAGCTCATACTGGGCTTCGGCGTCACCGCCCTTGGCGGCCTGTTGGCAGGCGGAAATGGCTTCCGAGAGGTTTTCCGGCAGGCTGTTCAGGTTGCAGCGGCCGGTTGCAGGGATCAGCAGGGAGTTACCGCCGGCATTTGCCAGCAGCGGCAGGAAAAGCAACAGGCAGCCCAGAATAAGGGTGCGGCCGGTGCGGTTCATGGGGATCACAGCGCCTCGGAAGCAGTGCAGGCATCATGCCCGGCCGGCGAGAAACGCGCCGACCGTCACATTATGAAATAAGCCGGGGCGATCTTACAAAGCCTTTACTTTGTTTGTGTTTGTCTCGGTGCCGCGAAGGTGCAGTAGCAGCCAGGCTAGAAGCGGATAGGCGGGGGTGAGCAGGGCGTGGAACAGGTCGACTCGGCGTAACGGACCGACAAAGCCGTCAGTCCCCACAGCCAGCCCGGCCACGAGGAACAGGCCGATGGTCGCCAGCGCCGCCAGCAGCGGCAGGGGCTGCTCCGGTAGCCGGCCCAGGCCGGCCAGCAGAATCAGGGCAAAGGCGGCGAGACTCAACAGCAGGCGGTATTCGCTTAGCAGCTCGAAGCGCCGGGCCAGTTCGAAGAAGACGCACAAGCCGATCACCAGGCGACCCCAGCCAGCGCGGCTCCAGATAGTGCCTCTTGCGAAGGCAAAGATCGCCAGGGCGACCAGCGGTAGCGCGAGGAAGGTCCCGGCCTGGCTGAACAGGCTGTGGATTTCGTGCCAGGAAGGATCGAGCGAGAAGCGCACGACCCCGCACAGGGCAGCAGCGGCCGGAATCAGCAGTCCGAGCAAGGCGCAGAACCAGGCCGGCCGCTCCGCGTCCGCCAGCGTCTTGCTCGCCTGGACCAGCGCGAAGGCGCTGGTCAGGCAGGCGAGGGCGAGGATGCCGTCGGAGAGCGCGGTGCTGTACTGCATCAGGCCTGCTTGAGTTTGGCGAAGGCGCGCTCGGCGGCGTCCAGGGTGATCGCCAGTTCCTTGTCGCCGTGGGCGATGGAAGTGAAGCCCGCCTCATAGGCGCTCGGCGCCAGGTACACGCCGCCGTCCAGCATCAGGTGGAAGAAGCGCTTGAAGCGTTCGGCATCGCTTGCCATCACGTCCTGGAAGGTGATGATGTCGTCGGCGCCGCTGAAGTAGAGGCCGAACATGCCGCCCACCTGGGTGGTCACGAATGGGATGCCGGCGGCATCGGCGCGCTGCTGCAGGCCGTCGAGCATGCGAGTGGTGTAGTCGGTCAGCTCTGCGTGGAAGCCAGGGCGGCTGATCAGTTTCAGGGTGGTCAGGCCGGCGGCCATGGCCAGCGGGTTACCGGACAGGGTGCCGGCCTGGTAAACCGGGCCCAGCGGAGCGATGCACGACATGATTTCGCGCTTGCCGCCGAAGCAGCCCACCGGCATGCCGCCGCCGATGATCTTGCCGAAGGTGGAGAGGTCCGGGGAGATACCGTAGTGGGCCTGGGCACCGCCGAGGGCGACGCGGAAGCCGGTCATCACTTCGTCGAAGATCAGCACCACACCGTGTTTGTCGCACAGGCTGCGCAGACCTTCGAGGAAACCCCGGGCCGGCGGCACGCAGTTCATGTTGCCGGCCACCGGCTCGACGATGATGCAGGCTACCTCGTTGCCCACTTCGGCCAGGGTCTTTTCAACCGCGTCGATGTCGTTGAACGGCAGGGTCAGAGTGTGCTGGGCGAAGGCCGCCGGAACGCCCGGGGAGCTGGGCACGCCCAACGTCAAGGCGCCGGAACCAGCTTTCACCAGCAGGGAATCTGAGTGCCCGTGGTAGCAACCTTCGAACTTGATGATGCTGTCGCGGCCGGTGTAGCCGCGCGCCAGACGAATGGCGCTCATGGTGGCTTCGGTGCCGGAGCTGACCATGCGCACCATCTCCATGGATGGCACCAGGGAGCAGACCAGATCGGCCATCTCCACTTCCAGCGCGGTGGGCGCGCCGTAGGACAGGCCGTGTTCCAGTTGCTTGCGCACCGCGTCCAGCACGTCCGGATGGCTGTGGCCGAGGATCATCGGGCCCCAGGAGCCGACGTAGTCCACGTAGCGCTTGTCATCCTCGTCCGTTACGTAGGCCCCGATCGCATGCTTGAAGAACAGCGGGGTGCCGCCGACGCTCTTGAAGGCGCGGACCGGCGAGTTGACACCGCCGGGGATGTGTTTCTGGGCGTTGGCGAACAGGGTTTCGGAACGGGACATGGGCAGGACTCTCTTTACAAGCGAATTCGGGTTCAGGCGGCGTCGAACAGGGCGCTGAAGGTGTGGGCGCGGCGTTCTACTTCAGCTGCAGAATCAGCGCCGAACAACGCGTGGACCACCGCTACCATGCTGGCGCCGCGGGCGATCAGTTCGGGAGCGTTATCCAGGGTCACGCCGCCGATGGCGACAATCGGCAACTGGAAGCGCTGCTTTGCCTGGTCCAGCAGGTCCAGGGTGGCAGCCGGTGCGCCCGGTTTGGTCTGGGAATTGTAGAAGCGGCCGAAGGCGATATAGCTGGCGCCTTCCTTGATCGCTGCGGCCGCCAGGTCGAGGCTGGCGTGGCAGGTGCCGCCGATGATGGCCTGGCGGCCGAGCAGGGCTCGGGCTGCGGCCAGGGAACCGTCGCCCTGGCCCAGGTGCAGGCCGACGCCCAGGCGTGCGGCCAGTTCAGCGTCATCATTGATGATCAATTGGGCACCGTAGCGAGTGCACAGTTCGCCCAGTGCCTCGGCCTCGCGCAGGCGGCGGGCGTCGTCAGTGGATTTGTCGCGATACTGCAGCAATTTGGCGCCACCCTTCAGTGCGGCCTCGACATAGGGAAGCAGCTTGCCGCCGGCCAGCAACTGGCTGTCGGTAATGGCGTAGAGACCGCGCAGTTTCATTGGCAGAAGTCCAGCGGCAAGCGGCGCGGCACGTACTGGCCATGGCCGGGTTGTTCGGCGTCACGCAGGGTGCGCCAGGTGTAGTCGAGCGCGGTGCGCACGGCGCTGGACAGTTCCTCGCCCAGGGCCAGGCGGCCGGACAGGGCGCTGGCCAGGGTGCAACCCGAGCCGTGGTAGCTGCCGGGCAGGCGCTGGCAGGTGAAGGTGTGGCGCTGACCGTCCTGGGTGTAGAGGCGGTTATGCACTTCGGTCTCGTCGCCGTGGCCGCCGGTGATCAGCAGGTTGCGGCAGAAGGGCAGGAGCTTCTCCGCGCATTCGTCCGGAGTGCCTTCCGGCAGTTCGGCGAGGATGCGCGCTTCCGGCAGGTTCGGGGTGGCGATGGCGGCCACCGGCAGCAGGCGTTCGCGGATCGCGTAGCCCACCTCGTCCTTGCCCAGTGCACCGCCGCCTCCGGCGCGCAACACCGGGTCGCAGACCAGCGGAATGCCCGGCAGCGACTGCATGATTTCCAACACGGTTTCGACCATCTGCACCGAGCCGAGCATCCCCAGCTTGACGGCGGCTACCGGCAGGTCGGCGATCACGGCATGGGCCTGGGCCAGCACCCATTCGCGATCCAGAACGCGGAAGTCGGAAACGTTGACGGTGTCCTGCACGGTCAGGGCGGTCACCGCCGGAGCGGCGTGGCAGCCTTGTGCGATCAGGGCTTCGATGTCCGCCTGGAGGCCGGCGCCACCACTGGGGTCGTGGCCGGAAAGGCAGAGGACTACGGGGCGAGAGTTGGTCGTTTTCATGGTCGGCGAGCTTACCATTAAACACCTCGCCGAGCCGCACCGGCGGCGCTTTGCCTCAGGGGTGTTCGGGGTGGCATTGTCCTTCGACCTGTAAGGCCCGGAATAGAGCTGTTTTGGCATGATGGCAATGTGCAGCTTTCAGCCGCTCTGCGCTGTGCTAGAGTGCTGTTTTCGAACAACCTGGCCCCGGGTGGCGCGCCGAATAAGGAGGCGGGGCTCCCGGACGCGGTCAAGAGGCCATTGCGGGGCTGCATGCGTACCCTCCTTTTCCTATCTCTTTGCCTGCTCGCGGGGCTGGCCAATGCCGTGGAGTTCGACGAACAGCTGCGCAGTCTTCCGCTGGGCAAGCACATGGACGTGTTCGAAGACGTTCGTGGCGATGCCGAGATCGACGACATCACGTCCCCAGCCCTGGCCAGTAGCTTCCGTCGCAATGACAAGTCTGTGCTCAATGCCGGTTACTCTCGCTCAGTCTTCTGGCTGCGGGTCGACCTGAACTACCGCCCGCTCGACCGAGGCGGCCAGCAGGACTGGCTGCTGGAACTGGCTTACCCGCCGCTGGACCACCTCGACCTCTACCTGCCTGATGGCCAGGGTGGTTATCGCCTCGCCCAGCGCACCGGCGATGCGTTGCCGTTCGACAGCCGTCAAATCAAGCAGAACAACTACGTCTTCAGCATCAGCCTGCAACCCAATCAGATCAAGCGCATCTATCTGCGACTGCAGAGCGAGGGCTCCATCCAGGCGCCGCTGACGCTCTGGTCGCAGAAAGCCTTCCTCGAGGAACAGCCGGAACGCATTTATGTGCTCGGCATCATTTATGGCGTGCTGCTGGTGATGCTGTTCTACAACCTCTTCATCTTCCTCAGCGTCCGCGACACCAGCTACCTCTACTACATCCTCTATATCGGTTCCTTCGGGCTCTACCAGATTTCGGTCAATGGCGCGGGCATTCAGTACTTCTGGCCGGACAACCCCTGGTGGGCGAATGCGGCGACGCCTTTCCTGATCGGTTCGGCTGCACTGTTCGGCTGCCAGTTCTCTCGTAGTTTCCTGCACACCGCCGACCACAGCCCCTGGATGGACCGCGCTCTGCTGGGCCTGATGGCCCTGGGCGGACTGGCAATGGTCTTGGCGTTGACCGCCAGCTACGGCCTGGCCCTGCGCCTGGCCACCTCCCTGGCGCTGATCTTCACGGTGGTGATTTTCTCCGCCGGTGTGCTGGCCTGGCTGCGGGGGATGCGCGTAGCGCGCTATTTCATCATTGCCTGGAGCGCCTTCCTCCTTGGTGGTGCCATCAACACCCTGATGGTGCTGGGCTACCTGCCGAACGTCTTCTTGACCATGTACGCCAGCCAGATCGGCTCGGCACTGGAAGTGGGGCTGCTGTCCCTGGCCCTGGCCGATCGTATCAACGCCATGAAGGAAGAGCGTGCGCGCATCCTCCTGGACGCCGGCCGCAAGCTGGAAACGCTTAACCAGGAACTGGCCAACAGCAACCGCCTGAAAGACGAGTTCCTCGCCACCGTCACCCATGAGCTGCGCACGCCGATGAACGGTGTCATCGGTTCCCTCGAGCTGATGCAAACCCTGCCGCTGGACGATGAACTGGAGCAGTATCAGCGCACCGCCTCCGGTTCAGCGCGGGACATGATGCGGTTGGTCAACGACATTCTCGCCATGACCGAGCTGCAGGCCGGCAAGCTTTACCCGCGGCGCGAGCCCTTCAGCCTGCGGGGGCTGGTTGACAGCTTGCGGGTGCAGTACGGCCCCCGCGCCGAGGAAAAGGGGCTGGTGTTCGAGCTGAAGCTCGACCAGAAGCTGCCGGACACTCTCGAAGGTGACGCCGGCAAACTGGCCCAGGCGCTGGGCTACCTGCTGGATAACGCCATCAAGTTCACCAATCAAGGCCGCGTCGGCCTCAAGGTCAGCGGCGAGGAACCGGCCAACGGCAGTCTGGCGTTGCGCATCGAGGTCACCGACACCGGCATTGGCTTTGCGACTCCACCGGATGGTCTGATCTATCGGCGCTTCTACCAGCTCGACGGTTCCATGACCCGCGAGTACGGCGGCCTCGGCATCGGCCTTGCGCTCAGTCAGCAACTGGTGGCGTTGCTCGGTGGCAAACTTTCCCATCAATCCCAACCCGGTCGTGGCAGCACCTTCAGCCTGGACCTGAGCCTGGCATTGCCGGCCCAGGCCCTGGTCGTGCCGGCGCGTCGTCCCGGTGGTCAGCCACAACGCCGACCGGAGCAATGCACCGTGCTGGTGGTGGAAGACAACGCCATCAACCAGTTGGTGACCCGCGGCATGCTGCTCAAGCTCGGTTACCGCGTGCGCACTGCGGACAACGGCGCCGAGGCCCTCGAACAGATCCGTCGCGAGCCCATCGACGCCGTATTGATGGACTGCCAGATGCCGGTGATGGATGGGTTCGCTACCTGTCGCGCCCTGCGCGCCATGCCTGGCTGCGCCGATCTGCCAGTGCTGGCCATAACCGCGCACAGTCATAGCGGTGACCGAGAACGGTGCCTGGCGGCAGGTATGAGCGACTACATGGCCAAGCCGGTGAAGTTCGAGGAGCTGCGCACCCTGCTCAACGACTGGCTGCTGTGCAAGCCGGCCGTGGCTGCCAGGTCGTTGAGCTGATCGCTCCAGCAGGCGTATCGCTCTGCGTGGCGGCGCATATGTCACCAAACGCGGCATTTCTCCCGCTTTCTGCAAGGTCTGAATCCTGATTCACTGAAAGAAGTGAATCAGGATTCAGACCATGGCCTATCGCACCACCGCTTCCCGACTCGACCGTGATCAGGCGCTGCGCACCCGCATTCTCGCGTGTGCCCACGCACGGGTGGTGGAAGGCGGCTTCGCCGCGCTGACCATGCAGGCCCTGGCCGAGGACGCCGGCATCGCCACCGGGAGTCTCTATCGCCATTTCGGCAACAAGGGCGAGCTGGCGGCGGAGGTGTTCGCCAAGGCCAGCCAACTGGAAGTCGACAGCCTGGCCGAGGTGCTGCGTGGCGAAGGACCGGCTGCCGAGCGCCTGGACAGAGGGCTGCGCCAGTTCGCTGCGCGCGCCTGGCACAGCCAGCGGCTGGCCTTTGCCCTGATCGCGGAACCGGTCGACCCCGAGGTGGACGAACAGCGTCTGCTCTACCGCGAGGCCTACGCCGAACTGTTCAGCCAACTGTTGGCGGAAGGTCAGGCGCGTGGTGAGTTCCAGGTGCCCTCCATATCCCTGACAGCAGCCTGCCTGGTCGGCGCTATCGCCGAGTCCCTGGTCGGCCCGCTGTCGCCTCCGGCCCGCGCCCTGCGCGAGTCCGGTCATGCGTCGGACGACCTCGAGGCCGTCTGCACCACTCTCGTCACTTTCTGCCTGCGCGCCCTGGGCGCCAGTCCATCTGCCCCTGGAGACTTGCGATGAGCCTGCACGAGTTCGCTGAAACCCATGAAGTTTTCAACCAGGTGCCGCCACTGGATGGCGCCAACCTTTATCGCGTCGACCTCCCGCTACAGGAGTGGGTGCGTCATTACCAGGGTGGTTGGGCTGAACAGCGCCTGGATACTTATGGCGCCTTGGCCGGCGGCTCACTGATGGTGGCGGGTTTTCTCGCCAATGAGAACAAGCCGGTGTTCAAGAGCCATGACCGCTATGGCCACCGCGTCGACCTGGTGGAGTTCCACCCGGCTTACCACGAGCTGATGCGCGCTGCCATCGAGCACGGTATTCCTTCCATGCCCTGGACCGATCCGCGTGCCGGTTCCCAGGTCGCCCGCGCCGGGATGAGCTACCTGCACAGCCAGGCCGAAGCCGGCACCGGCTGCCCGCTGACCATGACCTTCGCCAGCGTGCCCGCGCTGCGTCTGCAGGCGAACATCGCCGAGAAGTGGTTGCCGAAGATACTGTCCACCGAGTACGACCCGCGCAACCTGCCCATCGAGCAGAAGACCGGCGCCACCATCGGCATGGCGATGACCGAGAAGCAAGGCGGTACCGATGTCCGTGCCAATACCACCCGCGCCCACCCGGTGGGCATCCCGGGGCCGGGCCAGGCCTACGAACTGGTAGGGCACAAGTGGTTCTGCTCGGCGCCCATGTGCGACGCATTCCTTACCCTGGCCTACACCGACAAGGGGCTGTCCTGCTTCCTGCTGCCGCGTCACCGTCCAGACGGCAGCCGCAACGAATTCTACATCCAGCGTCTGAAGAACAAACTGGGCAACTGGTCCAACGCCTCCAGCGAGGTCGAGTACCGTGGCGCCCTGGCCTGGATGGTGGGTGAAGAGGGGCGTGGCGTCCCGACCATCATCGAGATGGTGGCCCTGACGCGCTTCGACTGCATGATCGGTTCCAGTGCCCTGATGCGTCAGGCGTTGACCCAGGCCGCCCACCACTGCGCCTACCGCAAGGTCGGTGGACGCGTGCTGGCTGAGCAGCCACTGATGCAGAACGTGTTGGCCGATCTCGCGCTCGAAAGCGAAGCCGCATTGGCCCTGACCATGCGCATGGGCCGCGCCCTGGACAACGCCCACGACGAACAGGAAGACAAGTTCGCCCGCCTGGTGACCGCCGTGGGAAAATACTGGATCTGCAAACGTGCCCCCGCGATGATCAACGAAGCCGCCGAATGCCTGGGGGGCGCGGGCTATGTGGAAGACACCATCCTGCCGCGCCTCTACCGCGAAGCACCGGTCAACTCCACCTGGGAAGGCTCCGGCAACGTGCAGTGCCTGGACGTACTGCGTGCCCTGTCCAAGGAGCCCGGTGTGCTCGACGTGCTGTTCGCCGAGTTGGGCGACGGCCACGGCGATGCGCGACTCGCGTCCTTCATCGGCAACCTCAAGAAGGGCTTCGCTGATACCGGCGATATTCAGTACCGCGCCCGCCAGCTCACCGAAGACGTTGCCGTAGCGCTGCAGGCCAAGCTGCTGCTGGAGGCCGGCAACGCCACTGTCGCCGACGCCTTCATCGGCAGCCGCCTGAACGGTTACGGCCGCGTCTATGGCACGCTGCCGCGCGGCGCCGACGTGGAGGCCCTGGTGGCCCGGGCTACACCGCATCTGGCTTGATCCCAAGGTTCCTCCACTCGCCTTGTGGCGGGTGGAGTGAGCGGCGAGGCAACCTGCCGAATCGTTCTATGCCTTTATCTGTCCAAGCAGGCAAGATAGGTCCAGAGCGAATTGAAAGGATGCCGACCGTGAGCCTCGAACCGAACGATTTTGTGATTGCCGAAACCGCCGAGGAAGCTGTTGATCGCCTCGCCGAGCTGCACAGGCAGGCTACCGGAGCCCTCAGTCAGGCGCTGAAGCGCTATATCAAGGAACGCATCGAGCCGGATGCCGAGCAGCGCGCGCTGTTCCGCTACCCGCTGCTGCGCATCACCTACCGCTGCCAGGGCGAAGTGCCCTCCACCACTCGCGCGTACGCCAAGATCCAGGTGCCGGGCAACTACTGCGTTACCGTTACCCACCCGGACGCCTTCCGTAAGTATTTGCTGGAGCAGTTGCGGCCGTTGATGCATGACTTCACCGTGCAGGTGGAAGTGGGTATCAGCCAGCAGAACATCCCGTATCCCTACGTGGTGGAGCAGGGCGACGAACTGGCCGGTTCCGGGGTGACCGCCGCCGAACTGGCGCGCGTGTTCCCCAGTACCGATCTTTCCGCCGCCACCGATGGCGTGGCTGATGGCCTTTACGATTGGGAAAACGCCGACCCGCTGCCCCTGGCGCTGTTTGACGCCGCGCGCGTGGATTTCTCCCTGCGCCGCCTGGTGCATTACACCGGCAGCGACTGGCGCCACGTGCAGCCGTGGATTTTGCTGACCAACTATCACCGCTACGTCGACCAGTTCATTCGACACGGCATCGATCAACTGCACGAAGACCCGCGCTTCGTGCGCATGGTGCTGCCGGGCAACGTGGTGGTGGAACGCGGTATGGACGAAGGCGAGATGCAGGCCATCGTCGACGGTGTGGTCTGGCACCGTTACCAGATGCCGGCTTACCACCTGATCGCAGCCGATGGACATGGTGTCACCCTGGTGAACATCGGCGTCGGGCCGTCCAATGCCAAGAACATCACTGACCACCTGGCCGTGCTGCGCCCGCACTGCTGGCTGATGATCGGCCACTGTGGCGGCCTGCGGCAGTCGCAGACCATTGGCGACTACGTGCTGGCCCACGCCTACATGCGCCGCGACGGCATACTCGATCGAGTGCTGCCGCCGAATATCCCGCTGCCGGCCCTGGCCGAAGTGCAGCAGGCATTGCAGGAGGCCGCGGCGCAGGTCACCGGTGAGCGTGGCGAAGACCTCAAGCGCCGCCTGCGCACCGGTACCGTGCTCACTTATGACGACCGCAACTGGGAGCTGCGTTGGGCCCAGGAACGACCGCTGATCAACCTGTCGCGGGCGGTAGCGGTGGATATGGAAAGCGGCACGATTGCGGCCCAGGGCTACCGTCTGCGGGTGCCCTACGGCACCTTGCTGTGTGTCTCCGATAAGCCGCTGCACAGCGAGATCAAGCTGCCCGGATCGGCCAGTGCCTTCTACCAGCGCGCCGTCAGCCAGCACCTGCGCATTGGCATTGCAGCCCTCGACCTGCTGCGTACTCAACTGAACGCATTGCACTCGCGCAAGCTGCGCAGCTTTGATGAGCCGCCATTCCGCTGATCGACGTGGCGTCCTGATCGTCCAGGGCGCGATTTCATTCGCGAAACGAACGAAGAAGGGCCGCGCAGTGCGGCCCTTCTTCATTCAATCGTTCAAGGCTGGAATCAACCACTGATAGCCCGGAGTCGGCACACGGAAGACAGTGGCGTCCACCTGCCAGTCGGCAAGTGCCTTGGTCAGGTCGCGGGGCGGAGCGAATTGACCTTCGTCGGTGAGGTTGAAGGTGCCGAAGTGGATGGCCAGGCTGCACCCGGACTCCAGCTGCTTGTGGGCTTGCACGGCGTCGTCCGGGTTCATGTGGTTGTCGCGCATGAACCAGCGCGGCGCGTAGGCTCCGATGGGCAGGGCGGAAAAACGCATCGGCCCGAAGCGTTCGCGGATCAGGCGAAACTCCGGTCCCAGGCCGGTATCCCCGGGGAACAGGAAGGGGCCGTCCGGCGACTCGATCACGAAACCCATCCACAGCGTCTCGTTGGTATCGCTGCGGGTTCGCGCCGACCAGTGCTGTACCGGCACCGCATGCAGTTTGAGGCCGCCCGCCAGCGGCAGTTCCTGCCACCAGTCCAGTTCGGTGACCTGCTTGAAGCCGGCTTCACGAATCAACACCCCGTTGCCCAGCCCACTGACCACGGTGGCCAGAGGGAAGCGCTCGACCAGCGCGCGCAGGCTTTCCAGGTCCAGGTGGTCGTAATGGTTGTGACTGACCAGGATCAGGTCGATGGGCGGTAGCTGGTCCAGTTGCAGGCCTGGCGGGTGATGGCGCCTGGGGCCGACGAAGCTGAAGGGGCTGACCCGCTGGGACCAGACCGGGTCGGTGAGGATGTTCAACCCGCGATGCTGGATCAGCAGAGTGGCGTGGTTGATGTAGGTGACCCGCAGCTCGTCGCCCTCAACCCGGATCGGCACCTCGGGTGGGATGGCCGGGCCGGGCTGGTCGAGCCAGTCCGCCTGCTTCTCGCGGCTGAACTGCCAACGCAGGAAGGCGCGCAAGTCCTTGTGTGGCTTGGGTTCCAGGTTCCGAAAGCGCTGGCCGTCGAAGTTGTCCGAGGCCCGGCCACGATAGGGTGAGCGGTGATAGCCCGCGAGGGTCATCAAGTTGATCAGCCAGATAGGACGCAGGGCACGCGACATGGCGTTCTCTCTTGCGGCAGGGACGCACTCAACCTAGCATGCCTCTCCCATTCCCAGACCGCCAACCCGTTTCCAGGCATGTCGCGTCCAACTCGCCCCCCTCGTCCCGCTTCCCGTCGCCCCAATCCCGCTGCTCCCCGTCGCGTGGCCAAGGCGCCGCCGGCCGAACTGCGCCTGGTGCTGTTCAACAAGCCCTTCGACGTGCTGACCCAGTTCAGCGACGGGGAGGGCCGCGCGACGCTCAAGGACTACATCCCCATCCCCGGTATTTATCCCGCCGGGCGGCTGGACCGTGACAGCGAGGGACTGCTGCTGTTGACCAATGACGGCCGCTTGCAGGCGCGCATCGCCGACCCGAAGCATAAACTGCCGAAGACCTACTGGGTGCAGGTGGAAGGTGAGCCCAGCGAAGAGCAGCTCCGGCAATTGCGCGAGGGCGTGGAGTTGAACGACGGGCCGACCCTGCCGGCTGAAGCACGGCGGATCGAAGAACCGCAGCTATGGGAGCGCAACCCGCCTGTGCGTTTTCGCAAGAGCGTGCCCACTGCCTGGCTGGAACTGGTGATTCGTGAAGGGCGCAACCGCCAGGTCAGGCGCATGACCGCAGCGGTAGGGCTGCCTACCTTGCGCCTGGTACGAGTACGAATAGGCCCCTGGAGCCTCGATGGGCTGGGGCTGGGGGAATACAAAGAGGTGCCGGCCCAACTCTGACTGGCTTGCTGAGCCCGCCTTGGCTGACGGGCTCGGGTGCTGCGACTCAGATACCTTCCAGGCCGCCAATTACCAGCGTCTTGATGACGAAGCCCAGCACGCCCAGGCCGAGGGCAAGGAACAGGATCATGGTGCCGAAGCGTCCGGCCCTGGACTTCTTGGCCAGGTCCCAGACGATGAAGGCCATGAAGGCCACCAGGCCGGCGATCATCACCGTCATCATCAATTCTTCGAATTTCTCCGGGCTCATCTCACACCTCGTGGACTGAATACAGGCTGCACCCGCACAGCCGAAGGGCCAGGCGGAAGGCGGGGCGGTGCGCTTGTGATTCTGTGAGCCGGAGGGCTCTTATGAGGCGGGGCCACGCGGGGGTACAGCAAAGCGCGAGGATTATACGCCAAGCCATCTGCCGCGCGAGGGCCGTTCAGCCGCGCAGATGGCCCAGGGGGAGTTCCGTGCTGCTCAGTACCTGGTTGAGCACAAAGCTCGAGCGGACGCTGGTCACCCCTTCGATTCGGGTCAGTTGCCCGAGCAGGAACTGTTGGTAGTGGTCCATGTCCGGCACCACTACCTTCAGCTGGTAGTCCGCCTCCATACCGGTGACCAGGCTGCACTCCAGCACCTCGGGACATTGGCTGATCACCTCCTGGAAGTGCTCGAAGCGCTCCGGTGTGTGCCGGTCCATTCCGATCAGTACGTAGGCGGTGAGGCTGAGACCCAGCTTCTTGCGGTCCAGCAAGGCGACCTGGCGCACGATATAGCCGTCATCCTCCAGTTGCTTGACCCGTCGCGAGCAGGGCGAAGGGGACAGCCCGATGCGCTCAGCCAGCTCCTGATTGGAGATGCGCGCGTCGCGCTGCAGTTCGGCGAGGATCTTGAGGTCGTAGCGATCGAGCTTTTCCATTGCGGCCGCCATAATTTGATTAGATTGCTATATATATTGCAGTTTTAGTGATTAATTGCGCAATAGATAGTTCGGTGAGCAATATTCGCAATCATTCGTCGCGCGCCTGGACGTAAGATTTCTCTCAGTTTCACGGCCCGGACAGCAAGTCCACCCGACCCGCCCAATCAGGTGCGTCGGCGCCGCCGATCCAACCGGATCGAGCAGGCCCCCGGGTCCGCGCTGCCCAATCAGGCAGGCGATGAAAGCGGCGACACAATCGCCAGCACAGGACGAATTTCCCGAAGGGGGCCCGCAGTATGGGGCCCCCTTTTTTCTTGCGAGTATGAAGCGGTTGTCAGGCCAAGCCTGCCAGCTTCAGCAGCCACCAGGCCAGGATCGCGACCTGAACGAAGAAGCCGGCAAACCTCAACCAGACGAAAAGCGCGCTGGTGCCGATCAGGTGCATGCAGCTCTGGAACAGCCGGGCGCCGAGAAGCAGGCCCGCGAGCGGGTCGGTGATTGCGGTTTGCCCGGCAGCGATAACGTAGAGCAGTACGGCTGCCTGCATCGGCAGGTTTTCCAGTGCATTGGCATGGGCGCGTACCAGGCGCTGGCCGAAAGCTCCGGGGGTATTGCTGCCGTCAGCGGCAAAGGCGTTGACCTTCATCCGCCCAGCCAGCACCAGCAAACCGCGCTGGTTCACCATCAGGAAAACCAGCAGCAGGCTCCAGGCCACCAACCCGAGCAGGACAGCGGCGGATAGGGAGAGGGACAGGGGCATTGCAGACTCCTCGTTCTTGTTATGGGAAGAGGCAGTCTAGGGTTTTTAGAGTAATTGCTCTAGTCGTGCTTCACCACTTCGCAGGGGTCGGCATGCACCAGCACTTCGGCGCGAGGATACTGCGCTGTGATGGCATCCGCGGCCGCTTCGCAGAGAACATGGGCACGGGAAAGCGTCAGCTCCCCCGGAAGCTCCAGGTGAAGTTGCACGTACCAGTGGTTGCCGGAAATCCGCGTGCGCAGGTCGTGTGCGCCAAGCACGCCGGGGACGGCGCACGCCAGCCGGTGCATGTCGGCGCTGATCGCCGGCGTCAGTTCCTCGTCCATCAACACCGAAATCGATTCCCGCGCGATGCTGATGGCACTCCAGAGGATGTAGCCGGCGATACCCAGGCCGAACAGCGCATCAGCCTGTTGCCACCCCAGGTTGGCCAGCACCAGGGCGAGAAGAATCCCGCCGTTGAGCAGCAGGTCGGAGCGGTAGTGGAGGGAGTCGGCGCGGACGGCGGTGGAGCCGGTAGCGCGGATCACACTGCGTTGCAAAAGGAGCAGTGCGGCGGTGAGGGCCAGTGACAGGATCATCACGCCGATACCGAGCATTTCCGCCTCGAGCGGCTGCGGGTCATTGAGGCGTTCGTAGGCCTGGGCCGCCACCAGCACGGAACTGACGCTGATGAATAGCGCTTGTGCCAGCCCCGCCAGGGCTTCGGCCTTGCCGTGACCGTAGCGATGGTCGTCATCAGCAGGTTTCAGGGCGTAGTGCACCGCCAGCAGGTTGAGCAGGGAGGCTGCGCTATCCATCAGCGAATCGGTCAGGCCGGCGAGCAGGCTGACCGAGCCGCTCATGACCCAGGCGATGGCCTTGGCTATGACGAGGATGATGGCGACGGCGAGGGAGGCTCGAGTGGCCAGGCGCAGCAATTGCGCGTGCCGGCGGGGTGAGGTCATGCCGACTCCGGCTTGAAATAGATGAAGTCCATGGCTGGCATTTCCAGGCCCATGGCCGAAATCGCGGCGGAGGCCTGGCCGCGGTGGTGAGTACCGTGGTTGACCAGGTGGGTGACGATATCTGCCAGAGAGCGGCGCTGGGGATCGCCGCGCATATTGCGGTAGTTCAGTGGACGCAGCAGGGCGTTGCCCTCCAGTCCGGCCAGCTGCGCCTGCCAGGCGTGCACGCCCGCCGCCAGGCAAGCGGCAAGTTCGTCGCGCCCGGTAGCGACTTCCACGTCCAGGCGATCATAGGGCGGTGGCTCCTGGCGTACCCGGGCCAGCCAGATGCGATCCACTGCCGCCAGATGGTTCAGGGTCCCGTGCAGGCTGCCGAAGAACAACCCGCACGGCGCGCGGAAGGCCGCATCATCCACGGGGCGCAGGCTCTCCAGCAGGCGCTGGTAAGCCCAGCCGTGGTAGGCCAGCAGATGCTGGAAGTGCCTGGCCAGCGCGTCCATTTCAGGCGGCTGGGCGTAAGCCCAGGGCGGCCAGTTGCTGTAGGTTGCCGCTGCGCTGAAGCAATTGCGGGTTGTCCAGCGGCAGGTCATGGCCGGTTTCGCGGGCGATGATCGATTTCAGGCGTACCGGGTCGACCTTGCCGTCGGCGGTAATGGCCTCCTGGAGCTTCTCGGGGGCGACCTGCGCATTCTGGCCCTCGGGCAGGTAGATGGCCCCGGTGGCGAAGTCGACGGCGAAGGCGATCAGGCCAGGGATCACGTAGAAGAGAATGCCGATGGCATCCATGGCTGCTACGGCCGGGTCGATCTTGCCTTCGATCTGGCCGCGACGATCCGGGTAGAACAAGGTGCCACAGGCGGTGAGCTGGGTGAGCAGGGCGGCGGCGACGGCGCCGCCGATCCAACGGGAAGCAATGCGCATAAGCATCTCCTGGTCGAAAGATCGCAACTATATCAAGGCTGTTGTTGCAAAACTGCCTGACATGGCTAAGACCCCGGCAAGGAACTGGCAGTTCGCCGGTATACTTTCGCGCCAGTCTGGAGCGCCCATGAATCCGTTACCCATCGATGCCGTCCTGCCCGCCTTGCGCGCCGCCCTGCAATCTCGCAACGAAGCCGTGCTGGAGGCGCCGCCCGGGGCCGGCAAGACCACACGCGTGCCGCTGGCGTTGCTGGACGAGCCCTGGCTGGCCGGACAGAGCATCCTGATGCTGGAACCCCGCCGCCTGGCTGCCCGCGCCGCTGCTGAGCGCCTGGCGAGCGAGCAGGGTGAGACGGTGGGCGAAACCGTTGGCTACCGCATCCGCATGGAATCCAAGGTCGGCCCGCGCACCCGTATCGAGGTGGTCACCGAGGGCATCCTTGCGCGCCGCCTGCAGGACGACCCGGCGCTGGAAGGCGTCGGCCTGGTGATCTTCGACGAGTTCCACGAGCGCAGCCTCGATGCAGACCTGGCCCTGGCGCTTTGCCTGAACGGACGCGCCCTGCTGCGCGACGATCCGCCGCTGAAGGTGCTGCTGATGTCCGCCACCCTGGAAGGCGAGCGTCTGTCGCGTCTATTGGATGAGGCTCCGGTGGTGCGCAGCGAAGGCCGCATGTTTCCGGTGGAGCAGCGCTGGGGCCGGCCGAGCCAGCCCGGTGAGGCGCTGGAGCCCAGGGTGGTGCAGACCGTGCTCCAGGCCCTGGCCGACGAGTCCGGCAGCCTGCTCGTGTTCCTCCCCGGTCAGGCGGAGATCCGTCGCGTCGCCGAGCAATTGGCAGAGCGTCTCGACGGTCGCCCCGACATCCTGCTCTGCCCGCTTCACGGCGAGCTGGACCTGGCGGCCCAGCGCGCCGCCATCGAGCCAGCCCCGGCGGGCAGGCGCAAGGTGGTGCTGGCCACCAACATTGCCGAAACCAGCCTGACCATCGATGGTGTGCGCGTCGTGGTGGATGCCGGCTTTGAGCGGGTGCCGCGTTTCGACCCGGCCAGCGGCATGACCCGCCTGGACACCCAGCGCATCTCCCGCGCCTCGGCCACCCAGCGCGCCGGCCGTGCGGGACGCCTGCAGTCGGGTGCCTGCTATCGCCTCTGGTCCGAGGCCCAGCACGAACAACTGGCCGCCCACGGCAGCGCGGAAATCCTCCAGGCCGACCTCGCAAGCCTGGCGCTGCAACTGGCGCGCTGGGGTGTCGGGGACCCCAATGAACTGGCCTGGCTCGATCCGCCGCCCAGTGCCGCCTATGCCCAGGGACGTGATCTGCTGCAACGCCTCGGCGCTCTGGCTGAGGACGGCAGCCTGACCCGCCACGGCCAGGCCATGGCCGAGCTGCCTGCCCATCCGCGCATTGCCCACCTGCTGCTGCGTGGCCAAGCCCTGGGGCTTGGCGCCCTGGCCTGTGACCTTGCGGCGTTGCTGGGCGAACGCGACATCCTGCGGGGCGGCGGTGCTGATCTCCATAGCCGCCTTGCCCTGCTGGCTGGCGGCGATCGGGCCGCACGCGCTGCCCGCGGCGGCGTGCAGCGAGCTCGCCAACTGGCGCGGCAGTTCCGCTCCTACCTGCGTGGCCCGGCCAGCGATCCGGTGGCTGATCCGGATCACCCGCGCTGGCTTGGCTGCCTGCTGGCCTTCGCCTACCCCGACCGTATCGCCCAGCAACGCCGCGCGGGCGGTTCCGACTACCGCCTGGCCAATGGCCGCGCGGCGACCTTCGGTGAACCAGACGCACTGATGAAGGAACCCTGGCTTGTGATTGCCGACCTCGGCAGCCGTCAGGGCCAGCGCGAGGAACGCATCTATCTCGCTGCCGACCTCGACCCGGAGCTGTTCGACGGCCCCTTGGCCGAGCAGGTGAGCCGCCACGACCTGCTGGACTGGGACGAGCGCGAAGGCGTGCTGCGGGCAGAAAGGCAGATCAGAGTCGGCGAACTGGTACTGGCCCGTGAGGCCTTGGCCGCGCTGGACGAGGAAGCCCGTTCGCGGGCGCTGCTCGGCCTGGTGCGACGCAAGGGGCTTGAGCTGTTGCCCTGGACCCCGGAGCTGCGCCAGTGGCAGGCGCGTGTAGCGCTGCTGCGCCGCCTCGACCTTGCCGACAAGGGCAGCAGCGAGTGGCCTGACCTCTCCGACGGCGCCCTGTTGACCCGTCTGGAAGACTGGCTGCAGCCCTGGCTGGGCAAAGTCAGCCGCCTCAGCCACTTTGCCAACCTCGACCTTGCCGGCATCCTTCAGAGCCTGCTGCCCTGGCCGCTACCGCAACACCTCGACGAACAGGCGCCACGTACCCTGGAGGTACCTTCCGGTTCACGCATCCGAGTGGACTACAGCGATGAGATGCCGGTGCTGGCCGTGCGATTGCAAGAGCTGTTTGGCCTTGCTGATACCCCCCGCATCGCCGGTGGCCGCCAGGTCGTCAAATTGCACCTGCTTTCTCCGGCTCAGCGCCCAGTGCAGGTGACCCAGGATCTGGCCAGCTTCTGGCGCAACACCTACACGGACGTGAAAAAGGACCTCAAGGGGCGCTACCCCAAGCACTACTGGCCGGATGATCCTCTGGTAGCTGAACCGACCGCTCGGGCAAAACCGAGGAAGTGAGTCGCGTTTGCTGCTTGGCAGCTGCAGTGGGCTATCCGGCCCATGGAATAGCGTCAGGCTTGGAAGGTGCTGGTTTCAGAGGCGCCTGATTCACTGCGCCAGTGCGTATCGGAACTAGCTGATTTATCTGCAATTCCGGTTGGTGAAATGGGTCGAGCCAGGAGCGATTCCAGTTCGCAGGCGGTACTTGCAAGTCACACTTTGGGCGCGCACTGGTGTGCCGGTTTCTTAATTCCGGCTGCTGCCACTTCCTGCTATCACACGACTATTCAGTCAGCTGTTTGGCCCTTGCCAGAGCGGTCAAGAACTGTTGGTATGCGCAGCTATTCCCTATGACAGGTCATTCACAGGCCTGAACAACAATAAGAGTGGCGCAGGACGGATTCTGCGGAAGTACTATGAATACGCTCATTCTCGTCGGTTCCAAGATTAATCAGGAAAACATCCAGCGTTCGCTTGGCAAGCCTGAATACAGCTACTTCTTCCTGATGAAGGAGTTCATTCCGGCACTCCAGCGATTGGGCACTGTCGTCGAGGTCAAGAACCTGGACGATGTCGACGCCCTCTACGACCTGCACAGTGCTCAGGGACGCAAGGTCATCTTCCTCAGCTTCAGCCCGCCTCAGCAGACGCCATTGGGCCTGCGCTGCCCAACCGTGCCGGTATTCGCCTGGGAGTTCGATAGCATTCCCGACATGCCCTGGGAGGGCGACCCGCGTAATGACTGGCACTACGTATTCGAGCGTATCCAGGGTTGCATCGCCACCAGCAGCGAGGCCGCTGATCTGGTCCGTGCGGCGACGCAGGGCCGGTTGCCGGTCCTCGCCGCCCCCGCCCCGGTATGGGAGCGTTTCGGCGAGCACGAGTGTCACCAGGGCCTGTTGCCTCTACAAAGTCCTCGCCATTTCTCTTTTTCCGGTGTGATCATCGACAGTCCAATCCTCGGCCTGAGTGCTGACGGACTGGTGCGCAAGATGGAACCGGCCGCTGCTCCCGAACCGGTTGTCGAGGCTGTGGCGCAACCGGAGATCGAGCAGGTTTCCGAACCGGCGGTGGTATCGCGCTGGGCGGAATACCGTCGCATCAGTCGGGCCTTGTTTTCAGACTGGTGGCTGGAGTTCACCGGGCGACCCAGGAAGGTCGAGGAGCCCGTGGCGGTCGCAGAGCCGCTTCCCGTGGCTGTCACGGCCACCAACCTGCAGGTCGAGGGCGTGGTCTATACGACCGTGCTCAATCCGGCAGACGGCCGCAAGAACTGGATCGACCTGATCACCGCCTTTTGCTGGGCCTTCCGCGACGAGCCTGGCGCCACGCTGGTGGTGAAGATGACGCACCACAACCTGGAGCATTACCGGGTGGTGCTGATGACCTTGCTCTCGCGCCTGGCGCCTTTCTCTTGTCGTGTGGTGGTGCTCCACGGCTTTCTGGAGGATGACCAGTACCGCCAGTTGGTTGACGCCAGCGACTATTACGTTAACGCCTCGTCCTGCGAGGGGCTGTGTCTTCCTTTGATGGAGTTTCTCTGCGCCGGCAAACCTGCCCTGGCGCCGCGACATACGGCAATGGCGGATTATCTGGACTCGAGTTTGGCCTTCCTCGTGCGGGGAGCGCTGGAGCCCACCTGCTGGCCGCATGACCCGACCGGGATGCTCTCCACCCACCGCTATCGCCTTGATTGGCAGTCCTTGATGGAGGCCTTCCGGGCCAGCTATGCCCTGGCCAGGGACGACGCCCGCGATTACCAGAAGCTTTCCGCGGCAGCGTTGAGGCGAATGAAAGCGTTCTGCGCCTTCGCGCCAGTGACCGATGCGCTCGGCGCGTTCTTCGAGCAGGTGGTCGATCACTCGCGTAGCGTCGAAACCCGAGTCCGGAGCGTAGCCAGATGAGACTCCTGGTTTATTCCGAAGTTGGCGCGGCGCAGATCGCCAGCAGCCTGGGGCTTCCCGACTACAGCTATTACTTCGTGCTGAAGGAGTTCCTTCCGGTGCTCCAGGAACTGGGCGAGGTCATTGTGGTGGAGCGGCCCTTGAGCGAGGTCGATCCGCTCTATGACGAGGCTTGCGCACACAACGAGATCTGCCTTTTTCTTAGCTTCACGCCTCCGCACAAGACCCCGGCGGGACTGCGTTGCCCAACCATCCCGGTCTTCGCCTGGGAGTTCGACTCCATTCCGAACCAGTCCTGGCTCGACGATGAACGGCAGAACTGGGCAACCGTGATTGCCGAATGTGGACAGGCCATCACCCATTCGCAATTGACCGTGCAGGCGGCCCGCGCAGAGCTGGGCGAGGACTTCCCGGTGGTGTCGATTCCAGCGCCCGTTTGGGACCGATATGCCGATATCCGTGATGCCGCGCAGGCGCAGCACATGGAGAGCCGCATCCATGTGCGCTCGGGTGTGTTGATGGATAGCCACGACCTGTCTCTTACACCCTATATCCCCAATGTCGACGCTGTGGCCAGGGCCGTCGCCAGCGTCCGGGATCGTGAGCGCGCGGCTCGTCCGCAGGAGGCCCCCGTGCCGTCTGTCGTGCCCTTAGCTGCTCCGCAATCGCGTGTGCGCATCACAATGCGCTATCTGGTCGAGTGGTACCGCCTGGTCTTTCTTGACCTTCTGCGGCCTTCGCGAGGCGTTCCAGCGGTACGAGTCGAGCCTGAGAAAGTGGAAGTACCACTGGAGCCGACCAACCCGGTAGAGCCGGGCGGACTGCCCGAGGTTCCCGGCGAGGTTGCCGAAATGCCCGTATGGTCGCCGGCCGAGTACAGCCTGCAACTCAGCGGCGTGGTGTTCACGGCGGTTTTCAACCCCTATGACGGCCGCAAGAATTGGGTCGACATGCTAACTGCGTTCTGTAGCGCGTTTCGTGATACCCCCGATGCCACGCTGCTGTTCAAGCTCGGACACCGTGACTATCAATCGGCCATGAACGACATGCTGATGTGCATGGCCCGGATGCCAGCGTTCAGGTGCCGCGTCGTGCTGCTGCACGGATTCCTTGATCGCGCTGATTACGATCAGTTGGTCCGTTCGACCGCGTTTGTCATCAACGCTTCTCACGGCGAAGGGCAGTGCTTGCCGCTGATGGAGTTTCTCAGTTGCGGCAAGCCCGCGGTGGCGCCGCAGCATTCGGCGATGGCGGATTACATTGACGATCAGGTGGCCTTCGTCGTTGATACCTGGCTGGACGCAACCGCCTGGCCGCATGATCCTCGCCTGGCCTACCGTACCCTTCGCCACCAGATTGATTGGTCCTCCCTGGTGAAGGCCTATCGCGATGCATACCGTTGCTACATCGATACTCCCGAGCGATACCAGCGCATGGCCGCCACGGCCATCGAGCGCATGCATGCGCACTGTTCCCGAACGACTGCCAAGGAACGGCTGCTGGCGTTCTTCAATAGCCGCGCGGAGGCCTGCGCATGAGTCTGTTCAGATCCTGGCTGCGAAAACTGGGACGGCGACTCGTTGGGCCTGATCCGTTGCCCACCGATGAGCGGGTCCGCTCCCTGGATTGTGGGTTGGTGGATGCGGTCATGGCCGGCTGGTTCCAGAACCACAGCAATGAATTGTTCCGCGGCTTTCCGATCAGCCCCGACGACGTGGTGCTGGATGTGGGCTGTGGCGCTGGCGGCGCCTCTCTGTTCTGTGCTCGACGCGGTGCCCACGTGATCTTCACCGACTCCGACGCAGGCAAGATTGCGGCCTTGGAAGAACGAGTCAGAGACAGCGGCGCGCGCAAGGTCGAGGGCTGGGTTTCCGACAGTCTGCCGCTGCCGGTGGCGGATGGACAGGCTAGCCGGATCGTGGCGCTGGAGATGCTAGAGCATGTAGAGCAGCCGGGTGCGATCCTGCGCGAGCTGTTCCGTGTCGGCCAGCCGGGCGCGCTGTACTTCCTTTCGGTTCCGGCGCAGGTGAGCGAAGAGTTGCAGCGCCCGTTGGCGCCCGCTGCGCATTTTCAGGCACCGAACCACATCAACGTGTTCTCCGAGGCAGCATTCGCTCAGTTGGTGACTGACGCCGGGTTGGTGATCGAATCCCGACATTCCTACGGTTTCTACTGGACGCTGTGGATGATGCTCTACTGGACGCTTGCCCGCGCGGAGGGGCGTTCCTTCGAGGGCGCCACACACGACCAACTGGCACCGCCGCACCATGCGCTGCTCGATGACTGGGCAACCCTATGGCATCGCGTGATCCATCTGCCCGGCGGCGATGTGCTGCGCGAAGGACTCGACCGGACGCTGCCCAAGACCCAGATCATCCTGGCACGCAAGCCGCTCGACGCTTGCCCATGAACGCAGCCCGAGCCGGAAGGACGATGCATGGAGAGCGCCGCTGGCGCGTACTCCTGATGGCGGATGGCCTGCGCGCCGTTCGCTCAACTCGAAAGCAGTTATCCAGGAGCTGAGATGCTGGAGATCCTCAAGCGCTTGTCAGGACGTGCGGCGGCCCCCGTGGCGGAGCCCGTCCCCCCCGCCAATGCCGACAACGTCGACTTATCCACGCTTGCCGATACCTCGCTGAGCGGGTGGTTCCGCCAGGAGAGCAACGAGCTGTTCGAAGGCTTCCCGATCTGTGCGGAAGATTCTGTGCTGGACATCGGTTGCGGCGATGGTCCCTTCGTACAGTTCTGTGCCCAGCGTGGGGCTGAGGTGATCTTTGCCGATATCGACGCTGATAAGGTCGCTGCGGTGGAGCGCGCGCTCCAAGGTTCTCCAGCGCGCGCGATGACGCCGCTAGTCACTGATGCCAATCCGATCCCGCTACCCGATGGGCGCGTCAGCAAGATCGTCGCGATGGAGGTGCTTGAACATGTCGAAGATCCCCGCCAGTTCATGAGCGAATTGGTGCGGGTCGGCCGTCCCGGCGCGCAGTACCTGATCACGGTTCCCGATCCGCTGGGCGAGAGTGTCCAGAAAGACCTGGCCCCGCCTGCCTACTTCGAGCACCCGAATCACATCCGGGTATTCCAGCGGGATGAGTTCGAGCGCCTGATCGAGGAAGCCGGCCTGGTGATCGAGCGCAAGGCCCAGTACGGATTCTACTGGTCGGTCTGGTGGTTCTTCTTCTGGGCCTGCAAGCAGGACCTGTCGCCGCCCTGGCACCCGCTGCTGGATAGCTGGACCCGCACTTGGAACATGCTGCTGTCGATGGAGGACGGTCCCCGTATCAAACAAGCGCTTGATCGCGCCATGCCCAAGAGCCAAGCGATCATCGCCCGCAAGCCGGTCTGACAGGTAGTACGTATGAGTAACGGAAAGAACATCGAGATCGAGTACTTGCGTGCACTCGCAGTGGGGTTGACGCTGCTCTCCCATTTGCCGGTCCTGTTGCCGTTCCACCAGACCTTCTTTAATACGTTGTTCAGCGTTTACATGCCCTGGACCGGCGTCGATCTGTTCTTCTGCATTTCCGGTTACGTCGTGAGCAAGGCTTACCTCGACTATTTCGACCAGCACCGGCAGCAGGGCCATTTCGGAGTTGCCGCCCAAAGTTTCTGGCTGCGCCGGCTCTATCGCCTGCTGCCGACGGCTTGGCTATGGATACTGATTCCCCTGGCGTTGTCGATCCTGTTCAACCAGACCGGCATCTTTGGCTCCTGGTTCGACAACCTGCGCAGCTTCACCGCGGTAGCGACCTTCAGCGGCAACCTGGCCAACCAGTACGGCGCGATTCTCGGACCCAACTCGGTGTACTGGAGCCTGGCCCTGGAAGAGCAGTTCTATTTCCTCTTCCCTCTATTCCTGCTGCTGGTGACCTCGACGCGCTGGCGGGTCATTGTCCTGCTGCTATTGATCGCGGTTCAGTTCGGCCTGGATCGCAATCCTTTCGGCACGCCCACCAGCGCCATGCTCACCTCGTTCCGTCTCGACGCCATGATGTGGGGGGTGTTGCTCTGCCTGTTCAGCCGTACCCCGCTGTTCCGTCAATTCGAGCCCACCCTCCTAGGAGAGAGTGCCTGGTGGCGCCTGGGCCTGATGCTGGTGCTGTTCTACCTGCTGGGCGCCATTGCGGGGCAGATGATCGCCGTGCCTGTCGCGGTGGGGTTGGTCGCGCTGGTGTCGCTGGCACTGGTTTGGATAGCCAGCTACCAGCGGGGCTATCTGTTCTGTCCTCCGCTGCTGTCAAAGCCGCTCGAATGGCTCGGTTCGCGCTCCTATGCGCTCTACGTCATCCATGTCTGCGCCTACCACTTCAGCGTCGAGTTGTGGACCCGTTACGCAACGGCACAGGGCCTGACACTCGACAAGTCCTTCACCGTCGAGCTGGTCCTCACCTCCATCGCGTTCATGGTGGTCGGAAGCGAGCTGAACTACCGCCTGGTGGAACAGCCCCTGCGGCGCAAGGGGGCCGAAATCGCCCATCGCCGTCTGGCGCGTTTTACCGGGGAGCAGCCCACCGCTGCGAATGTGACTGCTGGGCCAGCCGCGAGGGGGGAACTTGCCTAAGAAATTATTCATCACCGGGGCCACTGGCTTCGTTGGTCAGCATCTTGTCCGCCGCCTTCAGGAGGTGCCCGGAGACTGGCAACTGCTTGACCGTGGCCGATTCGATCTGCTGCGGCCGGAAGAACTGGATGTGGCCCTTGCCGGTGGCGTGCCCGATGCCGTGATCCACCTCGCCGGGCAGACCTTCGTGCCAGAAGCCTTTCGCGATCCGGCGGCGACCTTGCAGGTCAACGTCCAAGGCACGTTGAACCTGTTACAGGCGCTCAAGCGCGCAGGTTTCAGCGGCAGCTTCCTCTACGTCAGTTCCGGCGATGTCTACGGCCAGGTGGCCGAGGGTGACCTGCCGATCGATGAAAGCCTGCTGCCGCGGCCGCGAAATCCCTATGCGGTGAGCAAGCTTTCCGCCGAACTGTTGTGCCAGCAATGGAGTTACACCGAAGGCTGGCACATTGTTCTCGCACGGCCTTTTAACCATGTGGGAACCGGTCAGCGTGATGCCTTCGTTCTGGCCAGTGCAGCGCACCAGATCGCACGTATGCGCCTGGGGCTACAACCGCCGCGCCTTGAAGTCGGGGACGTGGATGTCACGCGCGACTTCCTGGATGTTCGCGATGTCATCGACGCCTATTTCGCGATTCTCGAAAAGGGCATCAGTGGTGAGGTTTACAACGTCTGCTCCGGGCAGGAGCAGAAGATTCGCGACCTGATCCAGCAACTCGCAGTACTCGCGGGGGTTGAGCTGGAACTGGTCGAGGACCCCGCGCGCATGAGGCGCGCGGAGCAACGTCGGGTCTGCGCCAGTAACGTCAAGCTGCAGCAGGCGACAGGCTGGAAGCCGACCATAACGATAAGACAAACCCTCGCGACGATACTGTCCGATTGGGAAACACGGGTGTTGCAATAATGACAAAAAATGCACTGATTACTGGGGTTACCGGCCAGGATGGCGCCTATCTCGCCAAACTGCTTCTGGAAAAGGGTTATCGCGTTCACGGCCTGGTCGCCCGGCGCAGCACCGATACACGCTGGCGTCTGCGCGAACTTGGTATCGAAGGGGAGCTGGCCTATCTCGACGGTGATCTGGCTGATGCCTGCTCCGTGCAGCGCGCCGTGATCAGGGCGAAGCCCGACGAGGTCTATAACCTCGGGGCGCAGAGCTTCGTCGGCAGTTCCTGGGACCAGCCCGTGACCACCGGCATAGTCGACGGTCTGGGTGTGACCCACCTGCTCGAGGCGATCCGTCAGTTCAGCCCGGAGACCCGTTTCTACCAGGCCTCCACCAGCGAAATGTTCGGCCTGATCCAGGCGGAACGGCAGGACGAAAGCACGCCGTTCTATCCGCGCAGCCCGTACGGCGTGGCCAAACTCTACGGCCACTGGATCACGGTGAACTACCGCGAGAGCTTCGGCCTGCACGCGTCCAGCGGCATCCTCTTCAACCATGAGTCACCGCTGCGCGGCATCGAGTTCGTGACCCGCAAGGTCACCGATGCTGTTGCCCGCATCAAGCTGGGCAAACAGCATGAACTCCGCCTGGGAAATATCGACGCCAAGCGCGACTGGGGTTTCGCCGGCGACTATGTCGAGGCCATGTGGCGAATGCTGCAACAGGAAAAGCCCGACGACTACGTCGTGGCCACTGGCGTCACCACCACCGTCCGTGACATGTGCAGGATCGCCTTCGAATACGTCGGACTGAAATACCAGGATCATGTCGTCATCGATCCTGCGTTCTTCCGCCCGGCTGAAGTCGAAGTTCTGTTGGGCAATCCCGGCAAGGCCGAGCGTGTATTGGGCTGGAGCCCGCAGACCAGCCTCGAGTCGCTGATTCATATGATGGTGGATGCCGACCTGCGTCGCGTGAGCAAGGAGTAGTTCATGCTGATTCCCGTCATTCTTTCCGGCGGCGCTGGCACACGCCTTTGGCCGGTATCTCGCGAAGGTCAGCCGAAGCCCTTCATGGTGCTTCCGGATGGCCAGACGCTTCTGCACAAGACCTACCATCGAGCCGCCGGTCTGCTGGGGGAGGGCGGCGACATCGTCACGGTGACCAACCGTGACTACTACTTCCAGAGCAAGGATCACTACCAGGCGGCTCGCCTCAGCCAGCGTGGGCATTTCGTCCTCGAGCCTGTCGGACGCAACACCGCGCCGGCGATCGCCATGGCCGCGTTGACCCTTCGCGAGCGCCACGGCGACACGGCGATCCTGGTGGTGATGCCGGCCGACCACCTGATCCGCGACACCAGCAGCTTTGGCCTCGCCGTTAAGCATGCGGCGGCGCTGGCGGCTGAAGGCTACCTGGTCACTTTCGGTGTGGTACCGTCCGCGCCGGAAACCGGTTTCGGCTATATCGAAAAAGGCGAGGCCATCGACGAGCGGGGCGGTTCCTTGGTCCAGCGTTTCGTCGAAAAACCCGACCTGGAAACGGCGAGGCATTTCCACGAAAGCGGGCGCTTCCTGTGGAATTCCGGGATGTTCTGCTTCAGCGTCGGCACCCTGCTGGGTGAACTGGAGCGTCATGCACCAGAGCTGCTGGCCCGCGCGGTCGACTGCCTGCACGCCAGCGCCAGCGACGAGCTCGGCTGCATCCTCCAGCAGGAACTCAGTGCCGAGCATTTCGCGGCCTTGCCGGATATTTCCATCGACTATGCCCTGATGGAGCGCTCCGACCGGGTGGCGGTCATCCCGGCAGCGTTCGACTGGAGCGACATCGGTTCCTGGGGCGCGCTCAGCGCCCTGGTCGAACCGGACGAACAGAACAACCGGGCGGCGGGAAACGCGATCTTCGTCGACTCACGAGGCACCTACGTGCAGAGCGACCAACGGCTGGTGGCCACGGTCGGGGTCAGCGACCTGATAGTGATCGATACCGCTGACGCCATTCTGGTCGCCCATGCCGACCACGCTCAGGATGTCCGCAAGGTGGTCAAGCAGCTGAAGGACAGCGAGCACGAGGCCTACCGTCTGCATCGCACGGTCGCCCGGCCCTGGGGCACCTACACCGTGCTGGAGGAGGGGCCGCGCTTCAAGATCAAGCGGATCGTGGTCAAGCCGGGGGCTTCCCTGTCGCTGCAAATGCACCATCACCGCAGCGAGCACTGGATCGTGGTTCGGGGCATGGCCAAGGTCACCACCGGTGAAGACACGCACCTGGTCAATAGCAACGAGTCCACCTACATCCCGGCCGGGCACAAGCACAGACTGGAGAATCCGGGGGTCATCGACCTCGTGATGATCGAAGTGCAGAGCGGTGAGTACCTTGGGGAGGACGACATCGTCCGCTTCGAGGATATGTATGGCAGGGCCCGCTAGATGATGCTCGAAGTGATCCGTTCGGTCTGGACCTACCGGGGATTCATCGTTGGCAGCGTTATGAGGGAGTTCCAGGCGCGCTACCGCAATTCATTGCTCGGCGCGCTGTGGACGGTACTCAATCCGCTGGCGATGATCGTCGTCTACACCGTGATCTTTTCCCAGGTCATGCGTGCGCGCCTGCCTGGACTGGACGATGGCTTGGCCTACAGCGTGTATCTCTGCGCCGGCCTGCTGACCTGGGGGCTGTTCGGCGAAATCACAACGCGCAGCCTGACGATGTTCCTGGACAACGCCAACCTGCTGAAGAAACTGAGCTTCCCGCGGATCTGTCTGCCACTGATCGTGCTGCTCAATGCCGGGGTGAACTTCGCCATCATCCTGGCGCTGTTCCTCGGTTTCCTGCTCCTCACTGGACGCTGGCCGGGCATCGCACTGCTGGCGTTGCCGGTGTTGCTGCTGCTCCAACTGTTGTTCGCTGCCGGGCTGGGCATGGTGCTCGGCGTACTCAACGTGTTCTTCCGGGATGTTGGCCAGTTCTTCGGCATCGGCCTGCAGTTCTGGTTCTGGCTGACCCCCATTGTCTATCCGTTATCGATACTGCCTGAGTCGATCCAGGGGCTGGTGTTCCTCAATCCGATGACGGCGCTCATGCAGGCTTACCAGGAATTGTTCCTCAAGGGCAGTTGGCCGAACTGGGCGAGCCTGATGCCGCTCTGTGTCATCAGTCTGCTGCTGTGCGCCGCTGGCCTCGCCTTGTTCCGCGGGCGATCCGGTGAAATGGTGGATGAACTCTGATGGGCAAGATCTGCGTCAATGGTCTGGGCAAGGCCTACAAGCATTACCCGACGCGCTGGTCGCGCCTGCGCGAATGGCTGTGGCCATTCTCGGGGCCGCGGCACTCGCTCCACTGGATCCTGCAAGGGGTGGAGTTCGAGATCAGCCCGGGGGAGGCCGTCGGCATTGTTGGCGTCAACGGCGCCGGCAAGAGCACCCTGCTGAAGATGATCGCCGGGACCACGCAACCGACCACCGGTGACATCCGGATCGAAGGTCGCGTGGCGGCCCTGCTCGAATTGGGCATGGGTTTCCACCCGGAGTTCACCGGTCGGCAGAACGTCTTCATGGCCGGTCAGTTGCTGGGGCTGGCCGTGGAGGAGATCCAGGCCATGATGCCGGAGGTCGAACAGTTCGCTGAAATCGGCGACGCCATCGACCAGCCGGTGCGCACCTATTCGAGCGGCATGCAGATGCGCCTGGCGTTCAGTGTCGCCACGGCGCGCCGCCCTGATGTGCTGATCGTGGACGAGGCACTGTCGGTAGGTGATGCCTATTTCCAGCACAAGAGCTTCGAACGCATTCGCAGCTTCCGCCGCGCCGGTACCACCTTGCTGATCGTTTCCCACGACCGCAGCGCGATCCAGTCGATCTGCGATCGCGCCGTGTTGCTCAATGAGGGGCGAGTCGCCATGCAGGGCCATCCGGAAGCGGTGATGGATTATTACAACGCACTGCTCGCCGAACGCGAGCGCATCACGGTGCGCCAGGAAATGCTGGCCGACGGTAATGTCCGCACCATCTCCGGCAGCGGCGAGGCGGGTATCGCTGATGTTCGTCTGCTCGACGAGCAGGGCCGGCCGCTGGAGGTGGTCGAGGTTGGGCAACTGGTCGAGCTGGAAGTGAAGGTCGAGATCCGCCAGCCCGTCGATCGCCTGGTGCTCGGGTTCATGATCAAGGACCGTTTCGGCCAGCCGATGTACGGGATCAATACGCACCGGGTCGACCAGCCACTGGACGGCCTGGTGGCCGGCGAGCGGATCACCTACCGCTTCGCCTTCCCCATGCGGCTGGGCAAGGGTAACTACTCCGTGGCGTTCTGCCTGTCGCGCCTGGATTCGCACCTCGACCGGAACTACGAGTGGCGCGACTACGGCCTGGTGTTCCACGTCATCAACCTGCGCCAGGAGGATTTCGTCGGCTGTTCCTGGCTGGATGCGCGAACCACGATCAGTCGTTCGGCCAGCGCTTCTCCTGTTTCCGTTCCAGAGGGCCTTTCATGAGTCGTCTGCTCGTCGAATGCACTTATGTGTTCGAACACCCCCATATGAACTCGGGCATCCAACGGGTCGTGCGCAATGTGATCCGGCAACTCGAGCACATCCACATAGATGTCGAGTGCGTGCCTGTCGTGTTCCTGCAGGGGCGGATGCATCGGGTGCTCAGCCTGGCTCCCCTGCCGGGGACAGGGCTTCCCTGGCACACGCGCATGAGTGTGACCCTGGAGCAAGCGCGCCTGGATTTCTGGATGTGGCATGCGCGCCTCGACCGCTGCTGGCCGATGACGCGCTCGCACAATGCGCGCCGTGTGCTTTTCGTGCTCAGCAAGCTGGCCAGCCTGGGGATCACCTTGCCGCTGCGCGCTGCCAATTTCTTCAGTCGCCGGCACCAGGCTCCCCAGCGCTCGGTTCTTCTGGAAATCCAACCCGGCGACCAGTTGTTGCTGCTCGACTCGTCCTGGCACGCGGATTTCTTTCCAATTGCCGAACGCCTGAAGGCTCAGGGCGTGGGCATCATCTCCGTGATTTACGACCTGATCCCGCTGACCCATCCACAGTTCTGCGATAACAACCTGGTCAAGGTGTTCGATCGCTGGTTCGACTGGATTGCCGAAATGGCAGATGGATTCATTTGCATCTCCACGACTATTCGCGACCAGTTGCGCGCAGAGATCGAGCGTCGCCGCGGCGCCGAGTTGGTCGAGAAGCTCTGGTTCGAGCACTTCTACCTGGGTTCGGAACTCGATCTGGCCAGCAAGCGCACGGAGCTCGATCCGGCGCTGTTAGCGATGTTCGCCGACGGGGCCCCGGTGTACCTCATGGTCAGCACCATCGAGCCACGCAAGAACCATGCGTACCTGCTGGATGCGTTCGAGCGGCTGTGGGCCAATGGGGCTGCGGCGCGGCTGTGCATCATCGGGCGGGTGGGCTGGAAGTGCGACGATCTGATGGAGCGAATTCGCAAGCACCCCGAGCGGAACAATCGCTTGTTCATGTTCAACGAGCTCAATGATCGCGGCCTGGAACAGGCCTACGCGCATGCGCGCGCGCTGGTGTTCCCGTCCTACGTCGAAGGTTTCGGTCTGCCCCTGGTGGAAGCCATGCAACGGCAGTTGCCGGTCATGGCCAGCGACATTCCGGTGTTTCGTGAGATCGGCGGGGATTTTGTCGCCTACTTCGATCTGGAGCGGCCCGAGAGCTTGGCCGAACTGGTCGAGCGCTTCGAGAGCAGTGGCACCTTCCCGGCTCAGCGCAGTGTCACCGACTGGACCTGGATTGGCTGGCGAGAGGCCAGTGCGCAGCTGATCTCGCGCGTCGTCGCGGCATTGCGTCGCCCACCGAAAGCCCAGCCGTCTGCTTTGGAAATCCACCGTGCGGATTGCCCTTAACACCCGTGTCCTGCAGGCGCCGCGTACCGGGATCGGACAGTATGTTGCTGCGCTGGCCACAGCCCTTGGCGGACGGTCTGATCTCGATCTGGAGCTGTTTCACGGCTGGGGATGGGATCAAACGCTGCCGCAGGCGGCCCTACCGGGTTATTCCCGCTGGACTGCAGCGGCTAAACGGATACCGGGCGCCTACCGAATCCGGCGTTGGCTGGAGCAGGGGCGCTTCGATGCCGGCCTGAATCGGCAGCCGGCTGACCTGTATCACGAGCCAAGCCTGTGGCCGCTGGAGTTCGACGGTCCGATGGTCATGACTCTGCATGACCTTACGCACGTACATTACCCTGAGACTCAGCCACGTGACCGCCTGGCGGAAATCGAACGCCTGGTCGGAGCGGGTGTTGAGCGCGCGCGCTGCATTCTCACGGACTCGGCCTTCGTTGCCGACGAGGTGTGCCGTCATTTCGGTCTGGCACCGGAGCGGGTGGTGGTGGCGCCGCTGGGCCATGACTCCCAGCGCTTTCATCCGCGTCCTGAGGCCTCCTTGCGCCCCGAGTTGCTGCCACTGGGGCTGCAGGCTGGCCGCTACCTGCTCTGCGTGGGGACAATGGAACCACGCAAGAATCTGGAACTTGCGCTTAAGGCCCACGGGATGCTGCCGGCCGCGCTGCGTGAACGTTACCCGCTTGCCATCGCGGGGATGCCGGGTTGGCGCAGCGGCCAGTTGGATAAGGCTCTGGCCGGAGCGGTGGCTTCGGGACATGTCCGATTGATGGGCTACCTCAATGATGAGGTGCTGGCGAGTCTGTTCGCAGGGGCACGCCTGCTCCTCTTCCCTTCGTTGTATGAAGGCTTCGGCCTGCCGGTGCTAGAGGCCATGGCCTGCGGAGTTCCAGTCGTACTGACGCGTACTTCGGCACTCCCCGAAGTGGCTGGGGAGGCCGGAACCTATGTCGAGCTGGGCGATGCCGAGGGCATGAGCGAGGCGATCTCGTGGTTGCTGGAAGACCATATGCAATGGCAGCGGCTGAGTGCCCTGGGCATTCGTCGGGCCGAGAATTTCACCTGGCAGCGTTGTGCGGACATCACCGTCGCGACCTACCATCAGGCCGTGAGGGGCTGAATGCGCGTACTGCATTTCTTCAAGACGTACCTGCCGGATTCGGTTGGAGGTATCGAACAGGTCATCTACCAGATGTGCCGCAGCGGTGCCGCGCACGGTATCGACAATAATGTCCTGACCCTTAGCGCGGACCCGAATCCGCCCGTTGTCGAGCTCGGTGGCCATCACGTGCACCGCGCTCGCCTGGATCTGCAGGTGGCATCCACCGGATTCTCCTATAGCGTGCTGTCGCGTTTTCGCGAGCTGGCAGCCGAAGCGGATGTCATCAACTACCACTTTCCCTGGCCATTCATGGACCTCGTCCATTTTGTTTCCCGGGCCCGCAAGCCCATGGTGGTCACCTACCACTCGGACATCATCCGCCAGAAACGCCTGCTCCAGCTCTACCACCCCCTGATGCACCGGTTTCTCGCGCAAGCCGACCGGATAGTCGCTGCATCGCCCAATTACCTCGGCACCAGCGAAGTATTACGTCGCTACCCGCACAAGACGGCCGTTATACCCTACGGGCTGGACAAGTCCAGCTATCCACAACCAGGTACCGAACGCCTGGAACACTGGCGGCAGGCGGTGGGGGAGGGGTTCTTCCTGTTCGTGGGCGTAATGCGCTATTACAAGGGCTTGCACATCTTGCTGGAGGCTGCGCAGGGCACCGGCTATCCCGTGGTAATCGTGGGTGCAGGGCCGTTGGAACAGCAGCTTAAAGCTCAGGCGGCGGCCCTGGGGGTAGAACATCACGTGCGCTTCGTCGGGCGCGTTAACGAGGAAGACAAGGTTGCCCTGTTACAGCTGTCGCGGGCGATCGTCTTCCCTTCTCATTTGCGCTCGGAAGCTTTCGGCATCTCTCTGCTCGAAGGTGCGATGTACGGTAAGCCGATGATTTCCAGCGAAATAGGCACAGGAACCAGTTACATCAATGCCGCCGGTGTGACCGGTCTGGTCGTGCCGCCCAGTGACCCTCAGGCGTTCCGCACAGCCATGACTCGGCTCTGGGAGAACCCTGCCGAGGTGGCTGCGATGGGCGCGCGGGCCGAGGCACGCTATCGAGAACTCTTCACGGCCGAGGAGATGGGTCGGCGCTGGGCAAAACTGTATCGGGAGGTGCTCGCCCGCGGAGCGTCAGCTTCTCCAGAGGGCTGCCTCGCTGAGTGATCACCGACCGTTGACGGCTTCGGTTGACGACCTCCGCACCTTCTCAATGCACCGACGGCAGAAAGAACCTGGCCATCAGCGGCAAGTGATCGGATATCCGCAGAGTATCGTCCCGGCGCACTCGCGCTTCGATTCGGGTCAAGCTGGGGCTGTGGAAGACGTAGTCCAGCGTACGGTCCGGCCCTTTCACCCCGGGGTCGTTGGGGTAATGGGTATACCACTGCGCTTGCCATGCGCCGCCGGCTTCCTCGACGCTGGGAATCATCGGGTACGGGTCCCATAGCGCTTTCAGTTCGCTGTTGCGGGCATAGCGGCGTCGCTGGGCTTCGGACAGTCGTTCGTACTGGCCTGGGGGCAACTGATTGAAGTCACCTGTGAGGATCCAGGGCAGGCCCTCGCTCTGTAACTGGTCGAGCAAGCCGCGGGTCATGGCGAGCTGACGTTTAAGGGTTTCCTGGTCCTCGGGCAGGGCATCCAGGTGCGTGTTGATCGCTGCCAGGCGGCCACCGCCGCGTATTGGCAGGTAGCTCACCAGCAGGGCCCGTTTCTTGTCGAACTGGCGGTTGATCGGATCGTTATCCTCCAGCGGCAGTTGCAGGCGTTCCGCGCTCTCGATGCGGAAGCGACTGAGGGTCGCCAGCTTCATGCCGACGCTGCCGAGTATGTGGGGATGCGGCACGAAGGCGGCCTTCCAGTAGAAGGCCTGGCTGGCGCAGGGGTAGAGGTCCGCCAGGCGCTCGTGGAGCTGGGCCAACTGATCCTGGTAGTCGGTGGCGCGGGCGCCCTCGTGCAGTTCCTGGAGATTGACGATATCCGGCTGCTCTTCGCGTATAACCCGTACGACCTCGTCCAGGCTGTAGGCCAGATCTTCGGGCGTGGGGCGCTCGTCCTGGCCTTCGTCGTCCGGGAGGTCGTAGTAGAAGACGTAGCGCTTGCCAGCCAGGTATTGCAGGTTCCAGGTCATCACCTTGAGTGCCTGGCCCGGCTGCAGTTGTGGCGCTTCGGCCAGGCAGGCCATGGGCGCAGGCTCGCGGGCCGCGGGATGCCACGTCAGTGCAAAGATCAGGGCGACCAGGCCAATGACAAGGACCGACAGGCTGAGCAGGGCAAAACGCAGGACTCGGGGCATCGGCAAGAGCAGGCATCTATGCTGGAAGAGGGCGAGCATACCCGAGCCGCCGCTGCGGCCCAAGCCAGACACGCCCGGGAGGATTGCCGTGAGCAGCGAAGTGCGGATCGCCCAAAAGGGGCCCTACGAGGTGGAGGTGGTCGCTGGCCAGGATTACTTCTGGTGTCGCTGTGGTCGAAGCCAGCAACAGCCATTTTGTGATGGGTCTCACAAGGGCAGTGGCCTGGTGCCACTCAAATTCCATGCAGAGGTCAGCGAAACCCTGTATTTCTGTGGCTGCAAACACAGCCACACACCGCCTTGCTGCGATGGCACTCATAACGAACTGCAAGACTGATCCGGGAGCCGGCATGCAGCTGGGAGCAGTCCTCTGGTCATTCCTGGCCTTTGTCTCCAAAGCGCGGCGTCGCCGACTCTGGCTGGCGGGCGTGCTACTGCTTCCCGGCCTGGCAAACGCGAACGACCAAGTACCGTTGCGGGTGATGACCGACTACTGGCCTCCATTTCGCATTGCTGGCGAAAGGGGGACATTGCGCGGCTTGGATATGGATCTACTGGCCGAACTGGAACGCCGTACCGGGCTGCGCTTCGAAGTGCAGCGTGCGCCGTGGTCGCGGGGGCTGGCTGCCCTAGAGCGGGGTTCGGCGGATCTGATGACCGGGCTTGCCCGGACTCCTGAGCGCGAGCGCTATATCGATTATCTGGAGCGCCCATACTTCAACTGCGCGCCGCGCTTCTACAGCCTGCCGGAGTTGGCCCAGAGCGTCACCGGCTACCCTCAGCTGGGCCAGTACGACATCGGTTTCGTGCGGGGCTCGGCCTACTTCGAACCCTTCGATTCCGACAAGGCGTTGCGCAAGGTCGGAGTCGGCAGTGAAGGGCAGTTACTGGGCATGCTGCGCCACAAGCGGCTGCAGTTGGTGATCGGCACCGACTGCCAGGTGGACTATGAATTGCTGCGCGACCCGGCCCTGGCTGGGCGCATCGTCAAACTGGCTTATCGGCCACCGGCACGCACCGAACTTTTCCTCGGCTTCTCGCGTCAGCGATCCTTGCTGCCCCAGCGCCAGGCCATTGCCGAGGCCCTGGGGAAGATGATCGATGAAGGTTGGGTGTTGGGCGCCGCGCAACGCTATCGCCCCGGCGCTCAGTGAGCGTGAGGTTCGACATACAGCTCGTAGCCCTGATCCAGGTCCATGTCCCAGAAGGTCGCTTCGATCTTGTGGCCGTCCAGATCGCGGACGAAACAGCCATAGTAGGGATCGCCGTATTCCGGACGCGGACCGGGTTCGCCGTCGCCCTTGCCGCCGGCATCCAGCGCTGCTTCGAAGAAAGCCAGCACGGCCTCCTTGCTAGGGGCGAAGAAGCCGATGTGCGCACCATTGCCAACGCTGGCCGGTCGGCCGTCCACGGGCGTCTGCACCCAGAACTCGGGGTACTCGCGGCCGTAGGCCACGGCGCCGGGGTGCTCCATGATGCGTCTGCAGCCCAGGGTGGCCAGCACCTTGTCGTAGAAGGCGACGGCGCGCTCGAAGTCGTTGGTGCCTACCGAGATGTGGGACAGGATGCTGGGATTTTCAGCCATGGGGGATCCTCCTTGAGTGGCTTGAAAAGACTAGCAGCCTGGCAAAAAAACTACTGCCCTCGGCCATGCGTTGTTGAAAACTGCCGTCGCTCGCTACGCAATTCAATCGTATTCCGGGCTGCAATCACTGCTCGGTCGCCTGCTCCGTCACCAGCGTGAACATCCGGTACAGGGTGATGCTGACAAACAGCTGGAAGAAACTATTGAAGCTTTCAAGCATCACGGTGCCCACCGGGTCCGGGTTGTCCCCGAGTTCGCGATAGGCGAACCAGTCCACCAGCCAGATCGGCCCCATTACCAGCAGCACGCAGGCGAGGATGCTCCAGAAATGGCCTCGGGTCAGGGCAAAGCTTTCCTTGATGGCGTCCAGTGGCGCCTTGCCCTCCAGTACCAGCAGGTATTCGGCGAACGCCAGTTTGATCATCACATAGAGGCCGGGAATGATCAGCATCCAGGCCCCGACCATGATCAGCAGGGTGCTGATGGCGGCCAGCACGGCGAAGGAGGGCCAGCGGAACAGCGCCATCTCCACCACCTGCCGGGGTTTGAGCCGGATGCGGTGGCTGCGGCTGTCGACGAAAATGATTAGCGCGCCGACGTAAAGCGGGTAGAACAGCATGCTGAGGATGATCGAGGCGCCCTGGGACTTGTCCGGGCCAAGCCAGGCGATCAGCCCTTGTTGGGCAATGGCTTCGATGAGGATGGTCGGCAGGCAGAGCAGGACGATCTCGCCGACATTGCGGGAGAAGAAGTACCAGGTGTCGCGCAGCAGCTCGAAAGGATTCATCAGCAGGCAGTCATATCTTGCGGCAGTCAGTCTTGGGCACTTTAGCCCAAGCTACGGCTGCCTCCAAAGGCATCCTCAGCTGGAGCGATAGTTCAGCACCCGATTGGGGAGGGTTGGCAGCAGGCGTGCAAGGTCGGCCGTGGAAACCTCCAGCGTGCGTTCTGGCAGGCCGGGTGAAAAGAGCAGGTACTCGTGCTGGAGGATAGCCTCGTCGAAGACCAGCGTAATTGCCGCAGCATGACCCAGCGGACAGGCGCACTGCGGCACGCAGCCGGTCAGGGCCACCAGCTCCTCGTCGCTGGCGATGCTCGGACGTGCACCCAGCAATGCCTTGAGCTGGACCCAGTCGGCCCGCGCGTTCTCCAGCGTTACCAGCATGGCGTAGCCGCCGCCTTTCAGGCGCAGGAACAGGCTCTTGCTCTCTACCCCGCGCAGGCCGAAACGCTGGCGCACCGCATGGGCGGTGGGGTAGTCGAGCACGGCTTCGTGACTGACTTCTCGGTAGGGGATGGCGAGATCGTCGAGCAGGGCCAGATTGCGGGCGTGAAGTGACATCAGAGTTCCGGGTGATGGGAAACAGGAGCGCGATGATAGTCGTTCAGGGTGGGCTCAGATCATCCAGCCCGGCTTCATGCAGAACCTGCTGCTCGATCTGTTGCAGGCGACCTGTTTTCGCCATGTGCCGCAGCACCTCCTCCAGGCGAACTGCCAGGTCGCGATGGCGTGGGTTGAGATAGTGGTGCATGGAGAACCGCTCCAGCACCGGATGCAGCGGCTGGATACCGCGCATGCCGTTCTGGCGCAGGATGCACATGCCCGAATAATAATCCTCTACATGCACGTCAACCCGCCCCCCAGCCAGTTTGCGCATACCGTTCTCCACCCCGTTGGACGGTGACATGCGCACGCCTTTCAGTCGCAGTTCCAGGGCCGCCTTGCCGCGTTCGAAACCTACCAGGTAGGGCCTGAGGCTGGACCAGCCGTGCAGTTGCAGCGGGCGATTGGCGAAGGCCACCGTGTAGGTCTCGAACAACGGAGTGCGGATCAGGAGCAGGTCGTTGCGCTGCTCGGCGACCAGGCTGGTGCGGCACAGTTCACCATCGTTAAGGCCGCGCTCGGCGTATTGCAAGGCGCGGGCGGCGGGTGCGGCGCGCGTCTCGATGCGGATGCCAAGCTCCGCGTAGGCTTCCACCAATATGCGTTTGCAGATCTGAAACAGGGGCAGGCCCTGGTCGGGGAAGGCGCTGAACACCAGGCGCGCCCCGGCATGACAAGGGACAGACAAGAGCAGCAGGGCAAGCAGGCAGCATCCATGAGCGCGCATTGCACAATCGCCTTTGGCACGGCCTGCGGCTGGAGTGACTACCAGACGGCGCCGCCTGCCATGGCGGGCGCCTTGCTCCCTGCAACAGACCCATGCGGTGGGTCTCGGCGTCTTCCCGTTCTCAAAGCTCGCGGGGGTAGCTGAAACTATAGACGCCCGCTCTCAAGGCGTCGGCCAGGTCGCCAGCAGTTCGTCAGCGAGCAGCACCTGGGCGTACTCGCCATGCAGGTTGGCCATGGCCATGTCATGCACTTCTTCGGCGCTGCGCGGGCGGCCGGCGAAGTCAGCCTTGGCGAAGGTGTAGCAGGCGTCCGTCACTACCCTTGTGGTGAAGCCCAGGTTGCCGGCGCTGCGGGCGGTGGCTTCTACCGAGTTCTCGCTAGCGACTCCGACGATCACCAGCGCATCGATGCCGCGTACTCGCAACCAGTGTTCCAGGCCGCTGTTGATAAAGGCGTCGGGGACGTTCTTTTCAAGCACCTGCTCGTGATCCAGAGGTGTGAACTCTGGCTGGAACAGGGCGCCGGATTGGCCGGGGGCAAAGACCGAATTCGGCTCGCGAGAGATGTGGCGGATGTGCACCAGCGGCCAACTGGCCTTGCGCCACTGTGCCAGCAAAGCAGCAATGTGGGTTTCCGCATCGGGGTTATTGCGTGGTTTGTCCAAGCGGCGAATACCCTGCTGCTGATCGATGATCAGCAGGGCACCTGGCGACTTCTGCAAGGTCATATCCACTTTCCATTCCCTGAGGCTGGCATACTGGCGGAAATCTAACCTTATCCAGCCGCCGCCAGCCAGCCGCGAGGAGCCGCGTTGAAGAAAATCGCAGTATTCGCCGACGTGCAGAACCTCTATTACACGGTGCGTCATGTCTACGGCTGCCACTTCCACTACAGCGCCTTCTGGCAGAGCGTCAGTGCCGAGGGGGCCATAGTCGAAGCCAGCGCCTACGCCATCGACCGGGGTGATCCCAAGCAACAGCAGTTCCAGCAAATCCTGCGCAATCTGGGCTTCCACGTGAAGCTCAAACCGTTCATCCAGCGCAGTGACGGTTCGGCGAAAGGCGACTGGGATGTCGGCATCACCATCGATGTGCTCGATGCTGCTCCCCGCGTGGATCTGGTGGTGTTGGCCTCAGGAGACGGCGATTTCGACCTGTTGCTGGAGCGAGTGGCCCAAGCCCATGGCGTGGAAACCCTGGTCTACGGCGTGCCCGGCCTCACCGCGCAATCGCTGATCCGTGCCGCGAGTCGCTATCAGCCCATCGAAGGCAACCTGCTGTTGCGGAATTGAAACCCGCCCCAATCTGGACATTCTTGTGGACCCCATCGCCGTCATCGACTTCGAGACCACCGGCATCACGCCGGGCAACGACTGCCGCGCCACCGAGATTGGCGTCGTCATCCTGGAGGGGGGACGTATCGTCGACCGCTATCAGAGCCTGATGAACGCCGGCATACCGGTACCTGCCTTCATCCAGGGCCTGACCGGGATCACCACCGCCATGCTGCGCGATGCGCCGCCGGTGGAGCAGGTAATGGGCGAGGCCGCCGACTTCATCGGCAACCTGCCGCTGCTGGCGCACAACGCCTCTTTCGACCAGAAGTTCTGGGATTTCGAGTTGGCCCGCATCGGCCGTTCCCGTCGGCAGGCGTTCGCCTGTTCCCTGCTGCTTGCGCGACGCCTGCTGCCCGAAGCACCCAACCACAAACTTGGCACGCTTAATACCTGGGCGGGCCTGCCCAACACCGGCAAGGCCCACCGTGCGCTTGCCGACGCCGAGATGGCCGCCAACCTTACCTTGCACCTGGCCGGGCGCCTGCGCGACAGGCACGGGATCAATGAGGTCTCGCACAGGCTGTTCTGCAGCCTGCAGAAAGTGCCGGCGGCGAAAATTCCCGAAGCCCTCAGGCGGCATCGGGAGGGTTGAGAGCCCTTCAGGGCGCTCAGCCTTTTACCGTTCGCAGGGTTTCGACCTTGCCGCGCTCCTGAAGCACCCCGGGAATCCTCTGCTCGAAGGGCGTCGACAGGATCAGCGAAGTCTTGGTCGCGCCGAACTTGCCGATCTGGTCGATCAGGTCCTGCAGTTCTGGCATCGACGCCACGGCTGCCTTGATCAGCAGGCAGGCATCGCCGGTGATCCGGTGGCAGAGGTTCAACTGGGGAATCTTCTCCAAGGCTTCCTGGGTGCGCTTGTAGTCGCGGTCGGTGATGCGCAGCTCGATCACGCATTCGATGGGCAGACCCACCTTCGCCAGGTCGACGCTGGCGTGGTAGCCGGTAATGACGCCGCTGGCTTCCAGCTTGGCAACCCGGTCCGCCACGGCCGGCGGCGACAGATTGACCCGGCGGGCCAGGTCGGCGAAGGACGCTCGGCCATTCTCGATGAGCGCAGCCAGCAGCAGTCGGTCGTACTTGTCCACGGGACCTCCGGATTCGGCTTCTGTCGAATCAACGGCAGAAGATTATGAAATCAGTTCTTTCCAAGGTTTCAGGCGCCATGAATAAGGCTTTCGTCCTTATTTCTCTCGCATCGCCTTACTTAGAATAGACCCCTCACTCCTGCCTTTGTCGAGTTCCGATCATGCCTGCGCGCCGTTTTCCGCTCTTGCTCATAGGGGCCTTCATCGCTCTGTACCTGATCTGGGGCTCCACCTATCTCGCGATCCGCATCGGCGTCGAATCCTGGCCGCCGTTGCTGATGGCGGGCATCCGCTTCGTGGTCGCCGGCGCGTTGATGTACGGCTTCCTGCGATGGCGCGGAGTGCCCAACCCGAGCTGGCAGGAATGGAAGTCCGCTGCTGCGATTGGCTTCCTGTTGCTCAGTTGCGGCAACGGCGGCGTGACTCTGGCCGAGGATCTGGGCGTGGCGTCGGGTGTCGCTGCGCTGGCCGTGGCTACGGTGCCGCTGTTCGCACTGCTGTTCGGCCTGATCTGGGGCCAGCGCACCACGCGCCTGGAGTGGGCCGGCATCTTCCTGGGGCTGATCGGCATCGGCCTGCTCAACCTCGGCTCCAACCTCCAGGCCAGCCCCCTCGGCGCCGTCCTGATCATTTTTGCCGCTGCGGCCTGGTCTTTCGGCTCCATGTGGAGCAAGAACCTCAAGCTGCCCGCCGGCCCCATGGCCAGTGCCGTGGAAATGCTCGCCGGCGGCGTCGCTCTGTTGGCCGGTAGCCTGCTCAGTGGCGAGCGCATGGTTAGTGCGCCCACTGCTGCCGGTTGGGGGGCGCTGGCCTACCTGATCGTGTTCGGCTCCATCATCGCCTTCAGCTCCTACCTCTACCTGCTGAAGAACGTGCGCCCGGCAGCGGCTACCAGCTATGCCTATGTCAATCCGGTGGTGGCGGTGTTGCTGGGCATCGGCTTTGCGGGTGAAACCATCGGCATCGAGGAAGCCTTGGCCATGCTGGTGATCATCAGCGCGGTGGTGCTGATCGGTCTGCCGCAATGGCGCGAGCGCAAGGAGGAGAAGGCCGAAGGGCTGCAAGAGCAGACCAGTTGATCCCGAAGGGCTGGGGCGGCCTGCTAGAATTGCGCCATTTCCGCACACTATGGCTGCCTCAATGACCTTTGCTTCCCTCGGCCTGATCGAACCCTTGCTGCGCGCCACCGAGGCGCTTGGCTACCAGACCCCATCGCCGGTGCAGGCCGAGGCGATTCCCGCCGTCCTCAAGGGGCGCGACCTGATGGCCGCGGCCCAGACCGGCACCGGCAAGACTGCCGGCTTCGCCCTGCCGCTGCTGCAGAAACTGACCCAGGAAGGCCCGCAGGTGGCCAGCAACTCGGTGCGCGCCCTGGTGCTGGTGCCCACCCGCGAGCTGGCGGAGCAGGTCAACGAAAGTTTCCGCGTCTACGGCCAGCACCTGCCGCTGCGCAACTACGCGGTCTACGGCGGTGTCAGCATCAATCCGCAGATGATGAAGCTGCGCAAGGGCATCGACGTCCTCGTCGCCACCCCCGGCCGGCTGCTCGACCTCTATCGGCAGAATGCGGTGAAGTTCAACCAGCTCCAGGTGCTGGTGCTGGACGAGGCTGACCGCATGCTCGACCTCGGCTTCGCCCGTGAACTGGACGAACTTTTCGTGGCGTTGCCCAAACGCCGCCAGACTCTGCTGTTCTCTGCCACCTTCTCCGATGCCATCCGCCAGATGGCCCGCGAGCTGCTGCGCGACCCGATGTCCGTCGAAGTCAGCCCGCGCAATGCCGCGGCCAAGAGCGTGCGCCAATGGCTGATCCCGGTGGACAAGAAGCGCAAGAGTGAACTGTTCCTGCACCTGCTTGAGGATCGTCGCTGGGGGCAGGTGCTGGTCTTCGCCAAGACTCGCAAGGGTGTCGATCAACTGGTGGACGAACTCCAGGCGCATGGCGTCTCCGCCGACGCCATCCACGGCGACAAGCCGCAGCCCTCTCGACTGCGTGCGCTGCAGCGGTTCAAGGACAGCGAAGTGCAGGTGCTGGTGGCTACCGACGTGGCGGCCCGTGGCCTGGACATCGACGATCTACCGCTGGTGGTCAACTTCGACCTGCCCATCGTCGCTGAGGACTACGTGCATCGCATCGGCCGTACCGGTCGCGCCGGCGCCACCGGCGAGGCGGTGTCCCTGGTCTGCGCCGACGAGGTGCAACTGCTGGCGGCCATCGAAGTGCTGACCCGCCAGACCCTGCAGCGCCGCGATGAGCCGGATTTCTTCCCCGATCACCGGGTACCGATGACTGACGCCACCGGCCAGGTATTGAAGAAGCCGAAGAAACCGAAAAAGCCCAAGGAAGCTCAGGCAGGTACCGGCAAGGCGGTCAAGGGCGCGTCCCTGGGCCGCTGGATCGACAGCGAAAAACCCAAGGTCAAGTCGGTGCGCAAGGCACCGGGCTTCGGTAAGGCCAAGAAGGGCTGAGCGCCCCCAAAAGCGTCACTCGATTGTGGTGAAGGGTGACGCCTTATGGCGCTGCGGGAACCGGAATGGGGCAGGGCGATGAACGCCCCGTCCCGTACCAGAGGGCCTGGTTGGGCTTTCAGGATATTGGCTCACTTCCTGCATTTCTGTGCGAAATGCTGAACGCCTATAGTGATTGAAGCGCAGCCCAACCTCAGGCATTTCCCACATGCGCCACAAGGAACTCAAACACTGGACCACCGGTGTCGCCCACCTGCTGGCCCAACCGGCAGGCCGGAGCCGTTTGCTCGGCCTCAGCCAGTGGCTGCAGCAGGTCTGCCATGTCGATCATTTCGTGCTCTTCGTCTACGAAGGTAATCACCGGCCGCTGGCGCTGTTCGACACCTTCCCGCCGGACAAGCGCCACGTCTATGTCGAGGACTACCAGGTCGGTCCCTACCTGCTGGACCCCTTCTACCTCGCCTGCACCCGCAACCAGGCAGCTGGCCTCTGGCGCCTGCGTCAGTTCGCCCCGGACCACTTCTATCTCGGCGAGTACTACGTCACCTACTACCAGCAGACGGGCCTGACCGAGGAGATCGCCTTCTTTGTCGACCTGGCCGACGGTGCCAAGGCGGTGTTTTCGCTGATGCGCAGTACCTGCAGCCCGGCCTACAGCCGTGACGAGATGCAGCTGCTGGACTGCGCCCAGCCCGTGGTCGAACAGGTAGTCAACGAAGCCTGGGAACTGGCGCGTGCCCATGCGCCGCGCCCCGCACAGGACCTGGACTACAAGATTCGCGAAGCTTTCGACCAGTTCGGCGCCCATGTCCTCACGGCCCGTGAACAGGAAGTGGTGCAGATGCTCCTGCGCGGCCACTCCAGCGCTTCGGTGGCCGAGCATTTGTGCATAAGCCCGGGGACGGTGAAAATCCACCGCAAGAATATCTACGCCAAGCTTGGCATCGGTAGCCAGTCGGAGCTGCTGGGCCTGTTCGTGCGTGATCTCGCCGGCCAGCGGGATGAGTCAGAAGTGCTGCAAAAGGCAGTTTAGGCTTATCGCTGTTAGCGATTAACAGGTGCTGGTCAATAACCGAACAGCCTGCGCAAAACCAGCCGCCACGGGCCTCCGCCGCGGCTACCCACGACTTATCCACAATCATTTGCACAGAATTTGTGGGCAGCGAGATGGATATCCAGGCCGCTGCGACTGCACATTCTGTGTAGGGGCGAATGAATTCGCCCCTACGGATCAAGCGCTGCTCAAAAACCAAGCACTTGCTTCAAACCCTTGCGGCAAGCGAGCTGCAGCCGGTCATCCATAACTTATCCACATGCTGCTCCACAGTTTCTGTGGAGGGCGCGCCTATCCCCGGAGGGATATATACAGCCGAAAACCGCCATTGCTAGCGTATGGCCACATGCCAAGAACACCTGCAAAAAGGGGCCGGCCGTGAGTGATGCAAGCGAGTGCTTCGATATCGAGTTCCGCCATGTGGTCAAGCGCTATGGCGCGGTCGCGGCGGTGAACGGCCTGAACTTCAAGGTGCGGCGCGGTTCCTTTCATTCCTTCCTCGGCAGCTCCGGCTGCGGCAAGACCACCACCCTGCGAATGATCGCCGGATTCGAGCAGCCCAGCGAAGGCGAAGTGCTGTTGGCCGGACGTTCGGTGGCCGGGGTGCCGGCGCACCAGCGGCCGGTGAACATGGTGTTCCAGAGTTACGCGCTGTTCCCGCACCTCTCGGTGGCGGAAAACATCGCCTACGGCCTGCGCTACCACCAGTCGCGCCCGGACCGTGCCGAGCAACGCCGCCTGGCCGATGAAGCATTGGAAATGGTGCGTCTCTCCGGCTTCGGCCAGCGCAAGCCCCATGAACTGTCCGGCGGCCAGCAGCAGCGGGTCGCCCTGGCCCGCGCCCTGGTGAACAAACCCACGGTGCTGTTGCTGGACGAACCCCTGGCCGCGCTGGATCGCAAGCTGCGCAAGGAAATGCAGTCCGAATTGCTGCGCCTGCAGCGCGAGGTGGGCATCACCTTCGTGCTGGTCACCCATGACCAGGAAGAGGCGTTGTCGATGAGCGACAGCATCAGCGTCATGCAGGACGGCCAGATCCTCCAGAGCGCCAGCCCCGAGCAGCTCTACGAAACGCCGGCGAGCCGCTACGTGGCCGACTTCATCGGTGAATCCAACCTGTTCGACGGCACCGTGCGGCGCATCGAGGATGGCCGCGTGCTGCTGGAAACCGCCCATGGCCTGCAACTGGCCAGCCCGCCGACGCCTACCGGGCCGGTCCTCAAGGCGTCCGAGCCTGGCTGCATTGCGGTGCGCCCGGAGCTGATCGCCATCGGTGCCGGCGAAGAGGCGCTGCCCCGGGAGATCAGCCTGCCCGGCCAGGTGGTGGACCGCATCTACCTCGGCAATCTCACCGAGTACCGCGTGCATACCGAGCCTTTCGGCATCGTCTGCGTGCGCGTGCCACGCCATGGGCAGCACGAGCGCTCGGCCTTCGAACATGGGTCGCCGGTACGCATTGGCTGGGATCAGGCCGCCGGTCTCGCAATGACCCTGTAACGACGCAGTACGGAACGGACAAGAACAACCAACCACTCACAGGCAGGTAGCAGCAATGGATCGGAAAGACTTCATCAAGCAACTGCGCAGTTGGCAGAACGGCTCCATCAGCCGTCGCGAGTTCCTCGGCCGTACCGGCCTGGGCCTGGCCATGGCGGTCATGGCCGCCAACATGCCGGGGCTGCTCACCAGCAACCGGGCCTTCGCCGCCGAGAAGGGCTCCCTCGGCGATCGCGTGGTCCTGGCCACCTGGCCGAACTATCACAACGCCGAGAACTTCGCCGCCTTCGCCGAAAAGACCGGCGCCCAGGTGCAGATGAACGTTTTCGGCTCCAACGAAGAGATGCTCGCCAAGCTCCAGGCTGGCGGCAGCGGCTGGGACGTCTTCGTGCCCACCAATTACACCATCAGCACCTACGCCGAGTTGGGCCTGATCGAACCCCTGGATCTGTCGCGCATCCCCAACTTCGATCCGGCCTCCTATGAGAAGCGCTTCATGGAACAGGGCGTGATCAACGGCAAGACCTACGCCGTGCCGAAGAACTGGGGCACTACCGGATTCGTCTACGACGGCGGGAAGATCAAGGCCAGGCCCACCACCTGGAAGGAGTTCTGGGAGCTGAGCAAAGGTGAGGCAACTGGCCGGGTGATGGTCCACGACTACCAACTCACCGTCATCGGCAACGCACTGAAGTCCTTCGGCTACAGCTTCAACTCCATCGATCCGAAGGAGCTGGCCGACGCCGAGAAGCTGCTGCTGGAGGTCAAGCCGCACCTCTTCGCCATCAACTCCGACTACCAGCCCTCCATGCGCAATGGCGATGCCTGGATGTCCATGTGCTGGACCGGCGACGCCTCCCAGTTGCACCGCGACATGCCGCAGATGACCTACGTGCTGGGACGCGAGGGCGGCGAGTTGTGGAGCGACTTCTTCGCCATTCCGAAGAGCGCCGAGCGGCCGGATGCGGCCTATGCGCTGATCAACTACCTGCTCGACCCGCAGGTGAACAAGCTCGAAGTGGAAGCCCACGGCTACCCAACCGGCGACAAACGGGTGGATGCGCTGTTGCCCAAGTCCATGCTCGAAGACCCGATCATGTATCCAGCCGCCGACCTGCTCAGTGCCTTGGAATTCGGCGCCGCAGCGACCCTGACCAGCCCGGCACGGGCGGAACTGATGGCGCGCTTCAAGGCGGCCTGATGCATGACGTTGTAGGGGCGAGTTTGCTCGCGAATCTGCGTTCGCGAGCACGCTCGCTCCTACGGTGGACGTCTCCATGAATCGCAAGGAATCCTCCATGAATGTCGCCCTCGGCGCTCCAGCGCTGGCCGATACGGGCCGGGCCGCGCCAGTCGAAAGCCGCAGCCTGGGCCGGCGCGTCACGCTGCTCCTGTTGCTGCCGTCCACCCTCTGGTTCCTGCTGCTGCTCCTGCTGCCGCTGGTGATCATCCTGGTCTTCAGCTTGGGCGAGCGCAGCCCGGTGGGTGGCTACAGCGCGGCGCTGACCCTGGACAACTACCTGAATCTGGGTTCGCGGGCGAAGGCCTTCTACAACACCCTGCTGCTGGCGCCACTGGGCACCCTGGTGTGCCTGGTGGCGGCTTACCCGCTGGCCTACTTCCTGGCGGTGAAGGTGCAGCGCAACCGTTCGCTGTTGCTGACCCTCGTGATCGTGCCGTTCTGGACCAGCTTCCTGATCCGCACCTATGCCTGGATCTTCATACTTGGCGGCAAGGGCATCCCGGCGCTGCTGGCGATGGTCGGGCTGGAGGATGTGCGGCTGATCAATTCGCCGACCGCGGTGCTGATCGGCATCGTCTATGGCTACCTGCCGCTGATGGTGTTCCCCATCTATGTCAGCCTGGAGAAGCTTGACAAACGCCTGCTGGAAGCCTCGTCCGACCTCGGCGCCAGCGCCTTCGAGACCTTCCGCCGGGTGACCCTGCCGCTCTCCGCCCCCGGGGTCATCACCGGCGCCATGCTGGTGTTCATCCTGCTCATGGGCGAATTCCTGATTCCGGCCATCCTCGGCGGCGGCAAGGTGTTCTTCGTCGGCAACGCCCTGGTCGACCTCTTCCTGCAATCGCGCAACTGGCCGTTCGGCAGCGCGGTGGCCATGACCCTGGTGGCGATGATGCTGGCGATCATCGCCCTCTACCTGAAGCTGGTGGCGCGCTACGGTAAGCGCGGCACGGAGGGGATGCTCTGATGTGGCTGCGCAGCTATTCCACCTCGCTGTACTTGTTCCTTTACGCGCCGATTGCGCTGATCGTGCTGTTCTCCTTCAACGCGGGGCGTAGCGGGCTGGCCTTTGAGTGCTGTTCGGCGCAGTGGTTCGGCCGTGCCTTCGGTAACCCCTTCATCATGGAGGCCCTGGGCACCAGCGCGCTGATCGCCTTCTGCTCGGCGCTGATCGCCACGGTGTTCGGCACCCTCGCGGTCTTCGGCCTGCAGCGGGTGGGTAGACGCGTGCGGCTGTTTTTCGATGCACTGACCTACTGCGCCATCATCATCCCCGGCATCGTCATCGGCATCGCTACCCTGATCGCCTTCATCAGCCTGTTCGAGGTGGTCAATCCGCTGCTCGACCTGCTGCTGGGCACCGGCTTGCCGCGTCTGCGCATGGGGTTGTTCACGGTGATCGCAGCGCACTCGCTGTTCACCATGGCGCTGGTAATGGTGATCGTCCGCACCCGAGTCGAAGCCCTGGACAAGGCCTTGCTGGAAGCCTCCGCGGACCTCTATGCGCCGCCCCTGGAAACCTTCCGCCGGGTGACCCTGCCGCAGATCGCCCCGGCCATCCTTGCCAGCTTCCTGCTGGCGTTCACCTTCAGCTTCGACGATTTCATCATTGCCTTCTTCGTCGCCGGCTCGGAAACCACCTTGCCGATCTACATCTTCTCGTCGATCCGTCGGGGCATCACCCCGGAGATCAATGCCATTTCGACGGTGATCATCTGCGTCTCCCTGGCGCTGCTGTTCACCTCCCGCTACCTGCAGAACCGTCGCAGCGGCGCCTGAGCGCCCATGGAGCAAAGCCATGCGTGACCAGCTGTACATCAACGGGCAATGGGTCCGTCCCGATCTGGGCGGCTATTTCGAAGTGCTGGACCCCAGCAGTGGCGACCTGATCCAGCGGGTGCCGGCGGCCACCGAGGAAGACATCGACCATGCCGTGCATGCCGCTCGCCAGGCCTTCAATCGGGGCTGGGGGCAGAGCAGCGGGGCAGAACGTGCCGGTTGGCTGGAAGCCCTGGCCGATGAGCTGGAAGGGCGCCAGGACGCTTTGGCGGTTCTGGAGGTACGCGACAACGGCAAGCCGCTGCCCGAGGCGCAATGGGACATCGCCGACGCCATCGGCTGCTTCCGCTACTACGCCGGACTGGCGCGGGAACTGGATGGCCGCCAGGACCAACCGCTGGCGCTGCCGGATGACCGCTTCAGTTGCCGTATCCGTTACGAGCCGGTGGGCGTTGCCGGGCAGATCATCCCCTGGAACTACCCGCTGCTGATGGCCGCCTGGAAGGTCGCCCCGGCCTTGGCAGCGGGCGCTACCTGCGTGCTCAAACCGTCGGAGATGACTCCGCTGACCGCGCTGGAACTGGCCGGCGCCGCCGAGCGTATCGGCCTGCCCTCCGGTGTGCTCAATGTGGTCACGGGCCTTGGTAGCGAAGCTGGCGGACCCCTCAGCCAGCATCCGGGTGTGGACAAGCTGGCGTTCACCGGTAGCGTTCCGACGGGGGCGAAAATCATGTCGGCGGCCGCCGCCGACATCAAGAACATCAGCCTGGAGTTGGGCGGCAAGTCGGCCTTCATCGTCTTCGACGACGCCGACGTGGACGCGGCGGTGGAATGGATCATGTTCGGCATCTTCTGGAACCAGGGACAGGTGTGCAGCGCCACCTCGCGTCTGCTGGTGCAAGAGGGCATCGCCCCTCGACTGATCGAGCGCCTGGTGGAAGAGGCCCGGCGCATCGCCATTGGCCCCGGCCTGGAACGCGGCGTGCTGCTGGGGCCGCTGGTGAGTGCCGGGCAGTACCAGAAGGTCATGGGCATGATTGAACAGGGCAAGCAGGAGGCCAATCTGCTGACCGGTGGCAAGCGCCCCCCGCACCTGTCCCACGGCTATTTCGTCGAGCCGGCGGTGTTCGATGAGCCGGCGGACAACAGCCGCATCTGGCGTGAAGAGATCTTCGGTCCTGTGCTCTGCGTGAAGCGCTTCAAGACCGAGGCGGACGCCTTGCGCATGGCCAACGACAGCCGCTTCGGCCTGGCCGCTGCGGTCATGAGCACAGACCTGGACCGCGCCGCGCGGGTGGCCAATGGCCTGCGTGCCGGCATCGTCTGGGTCAACTGCTCGCAACCCACCTTCACCCAGGCGCCCTGGGGCGGCATGAAGCAGAGTGGTATCGGCCGAGAGCTGGGCCGCTGGGGGCTGGAGAACTACCTGGAGGTCAAGCAGGTCACCGAGTACAGAAGCGCCGAGCCGTGGGGGTGGTACCTGTAGGGGCGATTCAATGGCTATGTCTGCGTTAGCTGTTGCAACGTTGAGTGAAGCCTTCTAGCTCGGACCGTCCAGGCTTCCGCGCCAGCCGGATACAACCCTCACCCCCGCCCTGCGCCCCGGCCTGATCGCTTCGCGCTCATGCGTCCATCGCCACCGGAAGCAATGCTTCCGAAAACGTGCCTCTTCACCCCATAGGGCGAGAGGGGACTCGCGCCGGCGAGGCATGAGTCATCCTGAGGCCCACACGGGCCGGATGCAGGGGCAAGCCCTTTGGTTCCTTTCTGGCGTTTGAGAAAGGGACTCGTCCGGGGGGACGAAACCAGAAATATCCGCAGAACTCGGCAAGCAGCTTGGCTCAGGACGTTCTAGCAACACTTAACGCAGATATAGCCATTCCAATCGCCAAGCAGGCCGAAGGACTGCCTTGCTGATTGCCGGGGCTGCTGTGCAGCCCTTGGCGAATGAATTCGCCCCTACAGGAGCCGCGGACGATTCGTCTCCGCCAACTGCCGCTTCAACCGCGCCACCTCGGTCATGTCGGTGATCACCAGGCAGACCCGCTCGACCTGCCCGCCGACTGCCGCCAGGGGCAGGAGCGTGAGGTTCTGGTACATGAAATCTTCCTCGCCGGTGATCGGGCGGTAATTCTCGAAGCGAATCAGGTAGGGCCGTTGTTCCCACAGGCTGAAAGCGCGGGTCCCGAGTTGCAGCACGGTGTCCACCTTGCGGCGCAACCAGCTGCGGTCGATCTCCGGGAACACCTCGAAGAGGTTCTTGCCATGCACCCGGTCGGGACCGAAGCCTGAATGGTTCTCCATGAAACTGTTCCACACCTCGATTCGGTACTGGCGGTCCAGAACCACCACCCCGACGTCCAGGCACTGGACGATATCGAGCAGCCAGTGGAGTTCCTTGAAGTCGATCTGTGCCGGCATGGGTCAGTCCATCAGGTAGTGGATCTTCTGGGTCAGGCGCGCGATGGAGGTTTCGGTGAAGAGCAGCAGCAGGTCGAAGTGCAGGTTGTGGTCTTCGATGGCGTAGCTGATCTCCACCGCCAGCGTCTTGCGCCAGCGCCGGTTATTGAGCTGGAACAGTCGTTCGATGGAGCTGTGCTGGCCGAGCAGTTGCGGGTGGCCTTGGGAGAAACGCACATCGATCTGCTCGGCGATGCCGGCCAGGCATGCGCCGATCAGGATGCTCGCCAGGTCCAGCAGCATCTCCGCCTCATCGGCATCACCCTGGGGCTGCCAGCCGAGCAGGCGCGCCACCTCGGCGCTCTCGGCGTCGTGGAACAGCAGCAGCGCCTCGCCGGCGATGGATTCGCCGATGAAGCCCTGGCACACCGCCGATAACCGCTCGCCGCGCTGGGTGTCGGCCAGGGCCATGTGCAGTTCGCTGACTTCGAAGAGGTTGACGTTGGGCACCGGCAGTTGCACGAACACTCCGAGCACACGCGCCAGCAAGGCAGCGGCGCGGCCCATGGCGACGTTGCTGACTTCGCGCAGGGCGTCGCGGAAATTTACCCGCAGGTCCGGGTCGATGCGTCCGGGGACGCCGATGACCGGGCTGGTGGACGGCGCCGGGCGCAGCAATCCGAGGCGGATCAGGGTTTCGCGCAGTTCGTCCGGGTCGGCTGGCTTGCGGATGAAGGCGAGCGCCCCCAGCTCCTGGACACGTCGCTGGGCCTCTTCCTGGACATCGCCAGATACCACCACCACGCGGGCCTTCAGGCCTTCGGTGCGGATTCGGCTGAGGACCTGGTAGCCGTCCATCACCGGCATGGTCAGGTCCAGCAGGACCACGTGGCCGTGGCCCTGGCGGATGGCCTCAAGGGCTTCTTCGCCGTTGCCGGCCTGTGTGATATGCACGGGCCAGTCCAGCGGCAGCGCGCGAATCAACTGCTTGCGCGCCATCATCGAGTCGTCGCAGACGAGGAGGGGAATCACCTTGGGGGCACCGCATGGAAAAAACTGGGCTCTGGGCAAGCATAGACGCTGGCCGCGTGCCAGCGGACACCTGGCGGCGAGCTTCCGATCAGATGTGATTTCTGGCGAGCTGCCGGTCGGTCAGCTCGTCGTGAGCCAGCGCAGTAAGCCCTGTGCGGCGACGCGACCGCTGGCGAAACAGGCGGTGAGCAGGTAGCCGCCCGTGGGTGCCTCCCAGTCGAGCATCTCGCCGGCGCAGAACACGCCCGGCACTTGTTTGAGCATCAAACCTTCGTCCATGGCCTCGAAGGGCACGCCTCCGGCCGAGCTGATGGCTTCGTCCAGCGGTCGCGCCCGCACCAGTGTCAGTGGCAGGTTTTTGATGGTGGTAGCAAGGCGGGCGGGATCAAGGAAGTCGTCCTTGGCCGACAGCTCCCGCAAAAGGCCAGCGCGAGCGCCGTCGATGCCCAGCTGGCTGTGCAGGTGCTTGGCCATGGAGCGTGACCCGCGTGGTCGGGCCAGGGCCTTGGTGATCTTCTCCACGCTCTGGTTGGGCAGCAGGTCGAGGTACAGGGTGGCGCTGCCGGTGGTACTGATGCGCTCGCGGATGGCGGCGGACAGGGCGTAGATCAGGCTGCCTTCGACACCGGTGCTGGTGAGCACGAACTCGCCTTGTCGCGGTGCCGTATCGTCCAGTCGAACGGTGACCGACTTGATCGGCGCACCGGCGAACTTCTCCTGCAGCAGCGGGCTCCAGCCTTCCACTTCGAAGCCGCAGTTGCTCGATTGCAGCGGCGCGATGTGGACGCCGCGTGTTTCCAGCAGCGGAACCCAGGCGCCATCCGAGCCCAACCGAGCCCAGCTGCCACCGCCGAGTGCCAGAAGGCAGGCATCGGCTTGCACACGGGTTTCGCCGCCTGGCGTGGCAATGCGCAGGGCGCCCTGGTCATCCCAGCCCAGCCAGCGGTGACGGTTGTGGATAACCACGCCTTGCTCGCGCAGGCGCTTGAGCCAGGCGCGCAGCAAGGGCGCCGCCTTCATGTCGGTGGGGAAGACCCGGCCCGAGCTGCCGACGAAGGTGTCGATGCCGAGATCGTGAATCCATGCGCGCAGTTCTTCGGCGCCGAAGTCCTGCAGCAGCGCGGCGACCTCATCGCGGCGAGCGCCGTAGCGGCCGAGAAAGGGCCCCTTCGGTTCCGAGTGAGTGATGTTCATCCCGCCCACACCGGCCAGCAGGAATTTGCGACCGACCGAGGGCATGGCATCGAACAACTCCACCCGTGCGCCGCCCTGGGCCAGGACTTCGGCGGCCATCAGGCCAGCGGGGCCGCCGCCGATGACGGCGACGAAGGGTGAGGAGTCGTTCATGGGAATAGGAATGCAGGAGTGGGGAAGGGGCGCATTCTACTGCACCAGAGGACAGGCCTGCGGCCTGCTTGGCGATTGATATGGCTATGTCTGCGTTAGCTGTTGCGAGAGATTTCCCATCCGGCCAAGAGCCTTGTAGGAGCTGCCTACAACACGTCATGCAGACATAGCCATTGATATCGCCCCTGCACAGCAAAGCTCCGGACTGTGCGCGAATCATCTTCGGATGGGTAGAGCTGGCGAAACCTATCAATCCAACGGCATGGGCATCGCTCTAATTCACTGCCCCAGTCCCATCTCCCGCCAGACCCGATCCGCGCTGTGGTGCAGGATGCCATGCCGCCTTGCCAGCGCCGCACGATCCTTGTCGTAGCCGCCGCCGATCACGCCCACCACAGGAATGTCCCGACCCAGGCAATGGCGGATCACCCGCTCGTCGCGCTCGGCAAGGCCAGCGTCGGTGAGCTGCAGGTAGCCCAGGGCATCGTCCTTGTGCACGTCAACGCCGGCGTCGTAGAGCACGATGTCTGGCTGGTACAGGGGCAGCAGGTAGTTGAGTGCGTCGTCCACCACTTGCAGGTAGTCGGCGTCACCCATGCCCATGGGCAGGGGGATGTCCCAATCGCTCTCGGCCTTGCGCGCAGGGAAGTTCTTTTCGCAATGCAGGGAAACGGTGATGGCCTCCGGGGTATCGGCCAGCAGCCGCGCGGTGCCGTCGCCCTGATGCACGTCGCAGTCGAAGATCAGCACCTGTTGCGCCTTGCCTGTTTCCAGCAGGTAGCGGCTGATCACCGCCAGGTCGTTGAAGATGCAGAAACCGGCTGCGTGGTCGAAATGTGCGTGGTGGGTGCCGCCGGCCAGGTGGCAGGCCAGGCCGTGCTTCAAGGCCAGGTCGGCGGTCAGCAGTGAGCCGCCTACCGCGCGCACGGTGCGTCGGGCCAAGGGTTCGCTCCAGGGCAGGCCGAGCCGACGCTGTTCCTCGCGACCCAGCTCGCCGCTGAGAAAGCGCTGGATGTAGTCCGGACAGTGGGCCAGGGCGAGCACCTCGGGCGCGCACATGTCCGGTCGATGCAGGCGCGCGTCGGTGGTCAGGCCGCTGTCCAGCAAATGCTCGTAGAGCAAGCGGAACTTCTCCATCGGGAAGCGGTGCTCCGCCGGAAACGGCGGGCTGTAGTCATCGTGGTAGACCAGCGGGAGGAACATCGATCGGCACTCGGGGTGGTACGAAGGGCAGTATTATGGGGCCTTCGAGCCAGGTTCAAGAGTAAGTCCCATGTCCCCGATCGAACTGCTTACCCCGCGCCTGCATCTGCGTGACTGGTGCGACGACGACCTGTCAGCCTTTGCCGAGCTGAATGCCGATGCGGAGGTGATGCGCCATTTCCCCGCCTGCCTGAGTCGCGAGGAAAGCGATGCCCTGGCGGCGCGTATTCGTCAGCATTTCCAGCGGTACAACTTTGGTCAGTGGGTCATCGAGCACCGTGGCGATGGCGGCTTTGTGGGTGTCCTGGGTCTGCAGAATGTGAACTTCGAGGAACACTTCACCCCGGCCGTGGAGATCGGCTGGCGCCTGATGCATCGCTACTGGGGCCAAGGCCTGGCCAGCGAGGCGGCGCAAGCGACCCTGGCGTTCGCTTTCGAGCCCCTGCAATTGGCTGAGGTCGTGGCCTTCACCGTGCCCGGAAACCTGCGTTCGCAAGCGGTGATGCAGCGAATCGGTATGCAGCACGACCCGGATGGAGACTTCGAACACCCGCTCTTGCCCGAGGGGCACCCGTTGCGTCGCCATGTGCTCTACCGGCTGGGGCGCGCTGAGTGGGAAGCGTTGCGATGAGCGACGCTGTGCGCGGCTATCACGAACTCAGCAAGCATCGGCCAGATGGCTTCGCGCCGGGACCAGGGCAGCTCGACTGGGCGACCCAGCCGGCGCCATTCCGTCGCTACAGCGGCGCGCGCCTGGTGGAGCTCTCGCATCGCCCGCTTGAGGAAACCCCGCCCTACGATGCCGTGTTCGCGGCGCCGGTCGGCCCGCCGGCACCGTTGAACCGTGACAGCATTTCCCAGCTGCTCTACGACAGCCTGGCGATTTCCGCCTGGAAGGAAGCCGGTGCCAGCAAGTGGGCCCTGCGGGTCAATCCGTCCTCGGGCAACCTGCACCCCACCGAGGCCTACCTGCTGCTGCCGCCGGGGGCGGTGGAGGGGGGCGGCTCGCTCGCGCACTACGCGCCGGATGTCCACGCCCTGGAGGTGCGCGCCGAACTGCCGGTGCCCCTGGCCGCACAACTGGCAGCGGCGCTGCCGCCGGGCGGCTTCTTGCTCGGCCTGGCCAGCATTCCCTGGCGCGAGGCCTGGAAGTACGGAGAACGTGCCTACCGTTATTGCCAGCACGACCTGGGCCATGCCCTGGCGGCTCTGGCCATCGCCGCCAGCGCGTTGGGCTGGCAGGTGCGCGTCATGGGCGGGGTTGCCGAAGTAGCACTGGACTCGCTGCTGGGGCTGGACCGCCCCGGTTTCGTCGAGCGCGAATTTGCCGATGTGCTGCTGTGGATAGGTCCGCCGCAGGATCGGGAGTTCGCCCTGAGCCAATCGCTACTCGATGGCCTTGCTGTGCTGGAGCCGCAAGGTACGCCCAATCGGTTGTCCCGCGAGCAGCGCCAATGGCCGGAGCTGGAGCGGGTTCATGGCGCGTGCCGCGCACCGCGGCAGCCGTTGGCTGAATGGCCCAAGGTTGAGGCCAGCCCTGTTGTGGATAACCCTGGTCTGCCCCTGCGTCCGCTGTTGCATCGGCGGCGCAGCGCGCAATCCATGGATGGCCGCAGCGGTATCCAGGCGGAGCTGCTACTGGCCTGGTTGCGTCGCCTTATGCCAGCGAATTCACCAGTGCCCTTTGCCAGCCTCGGCGAGGCACGCGTTGATCTGCTGCTGTTCGTCCACCGCGTACAGGGCCTGGCCCCCGGCCTCTATTGGCTGGCCCGTGGCGCCGTACCCGAAGGCGAGCTGGCCAGCGGTTTGCGCGAGGACTTCCTCTGGCAGCGCGCCAGCGACGAGCTGCCGTTGTATCGCCTGCTGGAGGGCGATGCCCGTGGTCTGGCGGGCTTCCTCTCCTGCGGTCAGGACATCGCCGCCGACGGCTGCGTTGCCCTGGCGATGCTCGCGCGCTTCGACGACGCCCTGGAGCAGGGCGCCTGGCACTACCCGCGGCTGTACTGGGAATGCGGCCAGATCGGACAACTGCTTTACCTAGAAGCCGAGGCCGCCGGGATATCCGGTACCGGTATTGGCTGCTACTTCGACGATTCGGTACATGAATTGCTGGAAATGGCCGACAGTCGCTGGCAAAGCCTTTACCATTTCACCATCGGTCGCGCGCTGTGGGACGAGCGCCTGACGACGCTTCCGGCCTACCCCGAACTACGACGACCGCCCCGGCCATGACCGGGGCGGCAGCCTTGCAGAGGAGAACCCCATGACCCAGGTGCTCGACGAGTTGGTCGCGCTGCTGAGCCTCGAATCCATCGAAGAAAACCTGTTCCGTGGCGTCAGCCAGGACCTCGGTTTCCGCCAACTGTTCGGCGGCCAGGTGCTGGGCCAGTCCCTCTCCGCCGCCAGCCAGACGGTGGAGCCCGAGCGCCATGTGCATTCGCTCCACGGTTACTTCCTGCGTCCGGGCGATGCCACCTTGCCGGTGGTGTACTCGGTCGAGCGGGTTCGCGACGGTGGCAGTTTCAGCACTCGTCGGGTCACCGCCATCCAGAAAGGCCAGCAGATCTTCACCTGCAGTGCGTCCTTCCAGCAGGACGAGGAAGGTTTCGAGCACCAGCTGCCCATGCCGCAGGTGCCGGGGCCGGAGAGCCTGCCAAGTGAGCTGGACATCGCCCGGCAAAATGCCCATCTGCTTTCCGAGCGGGTGCGTGACAAGTTCCTCTGCGCCAAGCCCATCGAGATTCGTCCGGTCACTGCCGACAACCCCTACGACCCCAAGCCGGGCGAGCCGATCAAGCACCTCTGGTTCCGCGCAGATGGCAGCCTGCCGGACATCCGCGCGATCCATAAGTACATCCTGGCCTACGCGTCGGACTTCGGCCTGCTGACCACCGCCATGCTCCCCCACGGCGTTTCCGTGTGGCAGAAGTTCATGCAGGTCGCCAGCCTTGACCATGCCCTCTGGTTCCACCGCGACCTGCGCGCGGACGACTGGCTGCTCTACTCCATGGACAGCCCCTGGGCCGGCAATGCCCGCGGCTTCTCCCGTGGCAGCATCTTCAACCGCTCCGGCCAACTGGTGGCCTCGGTGGCCCAGGAGGGCCTGACCCGCCTGCGCGAGGATTGGAAGTGACGCTTCCGGGTAACGAGCTTGGGCAATACCGTCACTGGGTGTTCGACATGGACGGCACCCTGACCATCGCCGTGCATGATTTTGCCGCCATTCGCGTGGCTCTGGACATCCCGCCAGAGGACGACATCCTCCACCATCTGGCGGCCTTGCCCGAAGATGAAGCCACCGCCAAGCACGCCTGGCTGCTGGAACACGAACGGGAGCTGGCGCTGAATGCGAACCCCGCCGAGGGGGCCCTCGAACTGGTGCGTGATCTGCACCGGCGCGGCTGCCGGCTCGGCATCCTCACCCGCAATGCCCACGAGCTGGCGCTGCTCACCCTCGAGGCCATTGGCCTCGGCGACTGCTTCGCCACCGACGACATCCTTGGCCGCGGCGAAGCCCCACCCAAACCCCACCCCGGCGGCCTGCTGCACCTGGCCGAGCGCTGGCAGGTCGACCCTCGTGAACTGGTGATGGTGGGTGACTACCGTTTCGACCTCGACTGCGGCCGCGCGGCCGGCGCCGGCACCGTGCTGGTGAACCTGCCGGAAAACCCCTGGCCAGAGCTGGCGGACTGGTTCGCGCGCGATTGTGGGGAGTTGCTGGGGATGGTGAGGGGATGAGGGTGGAATCTGTTTTTCTCTAACTTGTGGGGAGGGAAACATCAGTTATCCACGGAGGGACGACGCATGCGCAAACCACCGCTCGACGATGAACGCCTGGAATTCACCCGGATGCTCAGGCGATCGTCCACCGACGCCGAAAATCTGATCTGGCGCCGACTGCGCGGACGGCAACTGGCAGGACTGAAGTTCCGCCGACAGCACCCTGCAGGGCCTTATGTCCTCGACTTTTACTGCCTGGAGAGACTGCTGGCCGTGGAGGTCGATGGCGGTCAGCACTACTCGGATCCGCACAGGGATCAACTGCGGGATGGTTGGTTGGCAGGGCAGGGGATACAGGTGTTGCGCTTCAGCGCGAGGGAGGCATTGGTGGAGACCGAGGCTGTGTTGGAGCGGATTCTTTT
>NZ_JASATC010000032.1:0-72540 GCF_038440135.1 Pseudomonas sp. OTU5201
AAGCCAGCTCCTAAGGGCGATGCGGCTGCTTGCAACATGTCATGCAGACATCGCGAACTCATTCGCCACCACAAAGCAATGTTTACCCCAGCAAATCCTTCCAGCCAAACACCTCGCAGGCATTGCGCGTGCTGGCCGCGGCCAATGCCTCGGGTGTAACGCCGCGGATTTCGGCCAGGGCCGCGCAGATATCCGGCAGAAACTCCGGGCTGTTGCGCCCATAGGGGTGCATGGCCGGCGCCATGTCCGGCGAGTCGGTTTCCAGCACGATGTCTTCCAGCGGCAGTTGCGCCACCACCTTGCGCAAGCGGTTGGCCTGGGGCCAGGTGGGAGCGCCGCCGAGGCCTAGGCGGAAGCCCAGTTTGCGGTATTCGTTTGCCTCTTCGGTGCTGCCGGCGAAGGCGTGGATGATGCCGGCGCGCTTGAGGCGAAAACGCTTCAGCGTGGCGATCACGGCTGCGTGGCTGCGCCGTACATGCAGCAGCGGCGGCAGCTCGAACTCCTGTGCCAGGGCCAACTGCGCCTCGAACAGTCGCTGTTGTTCGTCGCGGTCCAGATCGGGGACGAAATAATCCAGGCCGATCTCCCCTACGGCGCAGAGTTTCGGGTGGCTCGCGTGCCGCTCCAGCCACTGGCGCAGTTCCGCCACATGCTCGTCCCGGTGCTGCGCCAGGTAGATCGGGTGCAGGCCGAAGGCGGTGCAGAAATCGTCGCCGGAATTGGCCAGGTCCCAGACCCGCTGCCAGTTGTCACGGAACACCCCGAGCAGGACCTGGCGCCGCACGCCCAGCGCGCGGCAACGCACCAGCACGCCGCTGCGATCGGCGTCGAAGTCGGGGAAGTCCAGATGATTGTGGGTATCGATCAGCATGGCGCCAGCATATACCGCCTATCCCCGGTCTGACATGCCCATTCCTGGGGCGTTGTGGCTGTTTTTTCCGGTGCATCCGCTCTGTCTCGGGGCATCGCGCGGGGCAGGGAAAACAAGGCCGAAAACGCTATTGAACACTCGTTCATGCTCGGCTATGGTTGGGCCACTCGCCGGTTCGCTGATGCAGTCACGTGACCCGGATTTCACCCTTTGCGATGGGGCCCGAACATGCGTTTCGCTTCGCTTGTTGAGAGAATGGCAGGGCCAGGCACAGCAGCCTGGGATATTCACTACGCGGCCATCGCCGCCCAACGTGCGGGCGAGGACGTCATAGTCCTCAGCATTGGCGATCCGGATTTCGCAACCCCCGCCCCCATCACCGCAGCAGCCATCCAGGCCTTGCAGGCCGGTGACACTCATTACTGTGACGTCGCCGGTCGGCCCGAGCTGCGCCAGGCCATCGCCGATCTGCATGGCCGCCTGACCGGCCAGCCGGTGTCGGCGGACAGCACCATTCTGGTGGCCGGCGCACAGAACGGTCTTTACGCTGCCGCCATGTGCCTGCTGGAGGCCGGCGATGAGGTCATCGTCTTCGATCCGGTGTACGTCACCTACGAAGCCACTTTGAAGGCTACCGGCGCCACCCTGGTAAGGGTGCCCTGTCCGGCGGAGGGCGGCTTCCGCCCCGACCTCGCTGCTTTGCGTGGAGCGATCAGCGAGCGTACCCGCGCCATCTTCTTCGCCAACCCCAACAACCCGACCGGCGTGGTACTCAGCGCCGAAGAAATGCAGGCCATCGCCGGGCTGGCACAGCAGCACAACCTGTGGGTGGTGGTGGATGAGGTTTACGAGAGCCTGACTTTCGAACAACCGCACCGCTACTTCGCCACCTTGCCGGGCATGCGCGAGCGCACCGTGAGCATCGGCAGCCTGTCCAAGTCCCACGCCATGACCGGCTGGCGCACCGGCTGGGTGATCGCCAGCCCCGAGTTGGTGGCCCACATCGAAAACCTGGCGCTGAACGTGTTGTATGGCCTTCCCGGTTTTGTGCAGGAAGCCGCGTTGACCGCTGTGCGCACCTATGACCAGGTGACCGGGGAAATGCGCGCGTGCTATCGGCGTCGCCGCGACCTGGTGGTCGATGCGCTGCAGGGCTGCGCACCGCTCGAGGTGCTGACACCTGAAGCAGGGATGTTCGTCCTGCTCGACGTACGGGGCAGTGGCCTCAGTTCCCTGGACTTCGCCTGGAAACTGTTCCGCGAAACCGGCGTCTCGGTGCTGGACGCTGCGGCCTTCGGCCCCTCCGCCGCTGGCTTCGTGCGGCTGTCATTCAGCTTGGGCGAAGCGCAATTGGCCGAGGCCTGCGCGCGCATTCGCCGTTTTGCCGCCACCCTGGGAGCTGGGCCACGCATCGACGTGCGCCCGACCGTTTCGGTCGATACCCGAGCCGCAAAGGCGGAGCCGCCGAAGATGGTGGAGGTGGATTCCATTCACAAACGCTTCGGCCAGTTCGAGGTGCTCAAGGGCGTTTCGCTGACCGCCCGGGAGGGCGGTGTGGTGTCCCTGATCGGGGCCAGTGGTTCGGGCAAGAGCACATTGCTGCGTTGTATAAACATGCTGGAAATCCCCAACCAGGGCACGGTTACGGTCGATGGCGAGCGCATTCGTCTCACCACCAGTCGCATCGGCGAACCGATGGTGGCGGACCAGAAGCAACTGACCCGAGTTCGTTCGCGGCTCGGCATGGTGTTCCAGAGCTTCAACCTCTGGCCCCACCGCACCGTGCTGGAAAACCTCATCGAAGCGCCGATCCAGGTGCTGCGCGAAAGCCGCGCGGAAGCCATCGAGCGTGCCGAGGCCCTGCTGGAGCGGGTAGGGCTCGCCGCCAAGCGCCACGAATATCCCTCCTTCCTGTCCGGCGGCCAGCAGCAGCGGGTGGCCATTGCCCGTGCGTTGGCGGTGGAGCCCAAGGTCATGCTGTTCGACGAGCCCACCTCGGCGCTGGACCCGGAGCTGGTCGGCGAAGTCCTGCGGGTGATCCGCTCCCTGGCCGAAGAGGGCCGCACCATGATCCTGGTAACCCACGAAATGGCGTTCGCCCGTGATGTTTCCAGCCATGTCGCCTTCCTCCATCAGGGGCGTATCGAAGAGGAAGGGCCTGCGCAAGAGGTCTTTCTGAGGCCGCGCAGCGAGCGCTGCCGGCAGTTCGTTAACGCCCACCAGAATCGCTGACTCCGGCCGCCGGGCGCGGCCAGTTCAACAGGCTCTAACCACAACAACATCAAGCAGGGCAGAAACCATGAAGAAGTCTCAACTGGCACGTTGGATGGCGGGTGCGGTAATGCTCATGGCTGGCGCGGTGGGCGCGCAGGCCGAAACCCTGAGATTCGCGATGGCGGCGGAACCCTATCCGCCATTCTCCAGCAAGCAGCCAGACGGCCAGTGGGCAGGCTTCGAGCCGGACCTGATCCGCGCCCTTTGTGCGCAGATGCAGGCCCAGTGCGAGATCGACGAGGTGGCCTGGGATGGCCTGATTCCAGCGCTGATGTCGAAGAAGGTGGATGTGATCTTCAACTCCATGTCCGTCACTGAAGAGCGCGAGAAGCAGATTGCCTTCAGCCGCGCCTATTACGACACCCCGGTCGCAGTGGCCGCACCTGCGGCGCTGGACGTCACCGTCAGCCCCGAAGGACTGAAAGGAAAGGTGGTCGGCGTGCAGCTTTCCACCGTCAGCTCCAACTACCTGAAGCAGCATTACGACGGCATCGCCGACGTGCGCTACTACGACACCCAGGACTCGGTGAACGCCGACCTGGTGGCGGGACGCATCGACCTGATGATGGCCGACGGCATCGCGGTCAGCGCCTTCGTCAAATCCCCTGATGCCCAGGCCGCCGGCATCGAGAACAAGGGCGAGGTGCCCTACGATCCGCTGTTCGGCCGCGGTGTGGGGGCCGGCCTGCGCAAGGACGACGTCGCCCTCAAGGCGAAGCTCGACGAGGCCATCGCCAAGCTGCTGGCCAGCGAGGACTACAAGACCATCTCCGCCAAGTACTTCGACGTCAGCGTCGCGCCGAAGCAGTGACCTCCGGAGCCATCCCGGCTCTGCCGGGATGGCGCATTTCCGCCTCGATGAGGGCCTGCAATGCAGTCTTATTTTGAACTGGTCGGCTTCGGCGCCCAGGGTTGGGGGCCGGCGCTGCTCAAGGGGTTGTGGGTAACCCTGCAGATTTCCGTCGGTGCTTTCCTGGTCGGCATGCTGATTGGCCTGGCCGTCGCGATGGGCAAGCTCAACGGCCCGCGCCCAGTGGCGCAGTTGATGCGTGGATACACCACCCTGTGCCGCGCGATACCCGAGTTGCTGCTGATCCTGCTGCTCTACTATGTCGGCTCCATGGGGCTCAATCAGCTGTTTGCGTGGCTTGGCTATGGCGACCTCAAGCTCAACGGCACGGTGGTCGCCATCGCCGTGCTGGGTCTGGTTCAGGGCGCTTATGCCTCGGAGATCTTCCGGGGGGCCATCCAGGCCATTCCACACGGTCAGATCGAGGCCGCGCGGGCTTTTGGTCTGAGCGGCTTCAGCCTGTTCCGCCGGGTGACCTTGCCGATCATGGCGCCCAACGCCCTGGCCGGAATGGCCAACCTCTGGGTCAACCTGATCAAGGACAGCGCCCTGATCAGTGTGGTCGGCACGAACGAGCTGCTCTTCACCGCCAAGCAGGCGGCTGGCTCGACGCGCCACTACCTGACCTTCTACCTCACCGCCGCGGCCTTCTATTACCTGCTGACGGTGCTCTCCAACCTGTTTTCCGGCTGGCTCGAACGGCGCTTCCGCCGCTGGACCCCATCGGTGTGAGTGAGGGCGTGTGATGACCGCTACCTGGATATTCGACTACGGAAAACTGCTGCTCAGCGGATTGGGCACCACCGTGCTCATCCTCGCCATTTCCGCGGTGCTGGGCTTTGTTCTGGCGCTGCTGGTGGCGCTGGCGCGGATGTCGCGCAACCCGGTGCTGGCGGGCACGAGCCTCGCCTACACCAGTGTGATTCGCGGGACGCCGCTGCTGGTGCAGATCTACATCTTCTACTACGGCCTGGGCAGCCTGTTTGCCCAGTTCCCGTTGATTCGCGGCAGCTTCCTCTGGCCGTACCTGCGCGACGGCTTCTGGTACATCGTCATCGCCCTGGTGCTCTCGGTGGGGGCCTATGTCGGCGAAGTCATTCGTGGCGGCATGAAGTCCGTGCCCAAGGGAGAGCTGGAGGCCGCGGCGGCTTTCGGCATGCGCCAGCGCCTGGTGCTGATGCGGGTCTGGTTGCCGAGGGCGATCCGTCTGCTGCTCCCGACCTTGGCCGGTGAGACGGTGATGCTGCTGAAGTCCACCGCGCTGGCGTCGACCGTGGCGGTGGTCGACCTCCTGGGGGCGGCCAACGTGGTGCGTGCCCAGACCTTCCAGATCTACCAGCCGCTGCTGCTGGTGGCAGGCATCTACGTCTGCCTGACCTTCATGATCGAGATGGGCTTCGGCCTGGCGGAGCGACGATCGATGTTTCGCCGGGCCAACTAGTGGATAGCTATTTGTAGGGGCGAATGAATTCGCCCCTACAGGTTTCGGATTTGCCTGAGAGGGTCAGGCATAGGCCCCGCGCCGCAGGCTGTCGACCCAGCGGCGGCTGATCTCCAGGCCTTCCTCGGCGCTGAAGTTGGCGGGATTGAGACACCATTCCAGCCACAGGCCGTCGAGCATGGCCGACAGGCCGATGGCCGCAAGACGCGGTTTGGCGATGGAGAAGCCTTCTTCCCGGGCGAGCTCAGAGAGCAGTTGTTCCAGCAGGACCAGGGAACCGCCGTAGGTGCGTTCGTGGGCTTCGTTCACTTGGGGGGAATGGCGGATAAGGCTCCAGAACACCACCCAGGGGCTAAGCAGGTCGGGGTCCAGGGTGACTGGCGAGAAGTAGCCGGTCAGGAAGGCTTCGAGACGCGCGGCAGGTGCCGGGCCGGCGGCATCGATGCGGGCCACCAGGGCCTGGTTGACCTCGCTGGCGAGGGTCTCGTAGGCCTGCGCGACCAGGGCGTCGATGCTGCCGAAATAGTGATTGATCAGGCCGACGGCGACGTTGGCCTCCTTGGCGATGCGGCGCACCGAAATGCCGGCGTGGCCTTCGGCGACCAGGCAGCGCAGCGCGGCGCGCACCAGATGTTCACGGCGTTCGTCGGGGTTGGTGCGGGGCTGTCTTTCGCGGGGCGTATCCAAGAGGCGATTTCCTTCGCTCGATGGGCCGGGATAGTACCGCCTGGCCCGACGACAAACCAACCGTCCGGACGTATCCGGCGGCCAAGAGGAGGTAGGACATGATCGAAGATGTCTCCCTGTGCGTGGCGGGGGATTCCGGTGCCCGCCTGCGGGTACCAGCCTGGCGCCTGGACAGCGGCAAACCGGGCCCCAAGGTCCACTTGCAAGCCGGGGTCCACGCCGACGAGATCGCCGGCATGCTGGTGCTGCACAAGCTCCTGCCACGCCTGATCCAGGCGGCTGAGCACGGCCTGCTGCGCGGCAACGTGACCGTGGTGCCCCAGGCCAACCCGTTGGGCATTAGCCAGTTCCGTCACGGGCGCATCCTGGGCCGTGTACACGAGCCCAGCAGCCGCAACTTCAACCGTGGCTTCCCTGAGTCTGCGGCGCAGGCCCGGCCGGTTGGCAGTCTCGCCGCCTGGCAGAAGGCGCTTGCCGGACTCGCCGCCGAGGCCGATATCGTCCTTGATCTGCATACCGACGACGAAGCGCTGCAATACGTCTACCTGCATCAGTGTTTCTGGCCCGCCGGCGAGGACCTCGCTTCAGCCCTTGGGGCCGAAGTGGCGATTATCTGGGAAGGAGACGGCGATGGTGCCTTCGAGGAGGTGGTGATCGCGCCCTGGCTGGCGGACGGTCGCATCGAGGGGCGCCTGGTGTCCACCGTCGAGCTGCGTGGGCAGGGGGATGTGAGTGACGCCCTGGCACAGCAGGATGCCGATGGGCTCTATACCTTTCTATGCGCCCGTGGTCTTGTTGAAGAGCCGGCGCAGTTACCGGCGTGGCAGGGCAGGGCGGTGCCCATCGGGCATATGGAAACCGTATTCGCGCCGACTGCCGGAGTGCTGGTGTTCGAGCGCGAGCTGGGCGACTCCGTCGAGGCCGGTGAATGCTTCGCCCGTGTCATAGCCACCCCCGGCGACCCGTCCAGCGAACACCGGCTGTTGGCGCCCCAGGCGGGTCTGATGGTCACCCGCTATCGCGACCGGCTGGTGCCGGCAGGCGCGATAGTGGCCAAGTTCACCGGCTCGTTACCGTCGAGCACCTGGACCTCCGGTGCGCTCGACCCATAACAGCCCTGTCGTAGGAGCCAGCTTGCTGGCGAACGGGAGGCTCCGATTCGCGAGCGAGCTCGCTCCTACAGGGACGTGCGGGGTTCGGATGTAGGAGCCAGCTTGCTGGCGAAAGGCGTGGTGAGGTTCGCGAGCAAGCTGGCTCCTACAACCAGACCGCGTCCCAGAACGGATAGTCTGCCAATTTCACCACCAGACCAGCGCGCAAGGGATTGGCAACGACATAGCGGGCCACCGCCTGCACGTCTTCCTCTCTGCGAAGGGCATGGTCATGAAAACCTTTCTGCCACACACGCCCGCTACTTCTCTTCATTGAATTCAGGGCAATGGCGGAGCGGGACTTCAGTCGCCTCACCTGCTGTTCCAGGGTTCCGGACTGCAGTTGGACGAGCCAATGCAGATGGTCAGGCATCAGCACCCAGGCAAGGGTTTCCAGCGACACCCTCTCCCCCATAGCATGGATCTCCCGAGCGACGAGGCAGCCGGGGCTCCATTGGGCGAACACGGGTGCCCGCTCATGGGTAACGGTGGTCAGTAGATAAATTCGGCCGGGCTCGGAGAAGCGGCCTTTACGCAGGTTCCTTCCTTGATAGCGCATCCATTGCGCTCCCTGTGGAGAAAACAGGGAGGTTTGCTCAGGGCTTCAAGAGGGGCAAGGGCGCCCGATGTAGGAGCCAGCTTGCTGGCGAAAGGGATGTTCCGATTCGCCAGCAAGCTGGCTCCTACAGGTTTACGTCCTCAATGGTGCTCGCGGGTGGCGCGGAATTTCACGTCTGGCCAGCGCTCTTCCATCAGACTGAGGTTCACGCGGGTCGGAGCCAGGTAAGTGAGGTGACCGCCGCCGTCCACGGCTAGGTTCTCGAAGGCCTTGTCCTTGAACTCCTTGAGCTTCTTCTCATCCTTGCACTCGATCCAGCGTGCCGACCAGACGTTGATCGCCTCGTAGGCGCACTCGACCTTGTATTCCTCCTTCAGGCGGCTGGCGACCACGTCGAACTGCAGCACGCCCACGGCGCCGAGGATGATGTCGTTGTTGCGCTCGGGGAAGAACACCTGGGTGGCGCCTTCCTCGGCCAGTTCTTGCAGGCCCTGGCGCAGCTGCTTGGACTTCAGCGGGTCCTTCAGGCGCACGCGGCGGAACAGTTCCGGGGCGAAGTGCGGGATACCGGTGAAGCCCAGGGCCTCGCCTTCGGTGAAGGTGTCGCCGATCTGGATGGTGCCGTGGTTGTGCAGGCCGATGATGTCGCCGGCGAAGGCCTCTTCCAGCTGCTCACGCTCGCTGGAGAAGAAGGTCAGGGCGTCGGCGATCTTCACGTCCTTGCCCAGGCGCACGTGGCGCATCTTCATGCCCTTCTCGTACTTGCCCGAGCAGATGCGCATGAACGCGATGCGGTCGCGGTGTTTCGGGTCCATGTTCGCCTGGATCTTGAACACGAAGCCGGAGAACTTCTCTTCGATGGGTTCGACGTTGCGCTCATGGGTGGCGCGCGACAGCGGCTGCGGTGCCCAGTCGACGATGCAGTCGAGCACCTGGTCGACACCGAAGTTGCCCAGCGCGGTTCCGAAGAACACCGGGGTCATGTGGCCCTTGAGGAACTCTTCCTTGTCGAACTCGTGGCAGGCGCCCTGCACCAGTTCCAGCTCCTCGACGAAGTTGTCGTAGAGGTCGCCCAGGTGGGCGCGGGCTTCGTCTGAGTCGAGCTTGTCGATCACCTTGATCTCGGTGCGCTCGTGGCCGTGGCCCGGGGTGTAGACGATGATCTTGTCCTGGGACAGGTGGTACACGCCCTTGAAGTCCTTGTAGCAACCGATCGGCCAGGTGATGGGCGCGGCCTTGATCTTCAATACCGCCTCGATCTCATCCAGCAGTTCGATGGGGTCGCGGATGTCGCGGTCCAGCTTGTTGATGAAGCTGACGATGGGGGTGTCGCGCAGACGGCAGACTTCCATCAGGGCAATGGTGCGTGGCTCTACACCCTTACCACCGTCGAGGACCATCAGCGCCGAGTCCACCGCGGTCAGGGTGCGGTAGGTGTCTTCGGAGAAGTCTTCGTGGCCGGGGGTGTCGAGCAGGTTGATCATGTGCTCGCGGTAGGGGAACTGCATCACCGAGGTGGTGATGGAGATGCCGCGCTGCTTTTCCATCTCCATCCAGTCGGAGGTGGCGTGCCGGTCGGATTTACGCGACTTCACGGTACCGGCCACGGCGATGGCCTTGCCCATCAGCAGCAGCTTTTCGGTGATGGTGGTCTTACCGGCGTCGGGGTGGGAAATGATCGCGAACGTGCGGCGTTTCGCGACTTCGGCGGCCTGGATGGTCATGGAGGGTGCCTGCTGGAATCGATGGCGGGGCGCGGACGGCCCGGAAAAGCGCGGGATTATAGCGGGAAATGGATGCTCGATCAGCGCCGCCGGGCATGTTGGGCTTCGCTTCGCTCTGCGCCAACCTACTGCGCTGCTGCGCAGCCATTTGCGAATGAATTCGCCCCCACAGGGGAAAGACCCGCCGTCACCCTGTCATCACCCTGAAATCCGCGTCTGTGCAGCATTTCATAGCGTTTTGTTGAAGATTCGAAACAGTCAACTGGCCATGCGACAAAGGGATGCGAGAAAGCGGCAATTTTTGATTGATCTGTGGTTCCTGTGGTCCTAAAGTTCGCGCCCGAACGTCCATGCTGGCAACGATCCATCCGGCTCAAGTACTGACGACGAGAGGTTTGAAGTCATTGATGACTGAAAATCCTCGGCGACATGCCTTGGGAAGTAGGCGAACCAAAGTGGGGAAACTGATCAGACGTTCAGGCCTGTTGTCCAACGCAACACTGGCCACCCCTAACAACTTTCGTTTGTTTTGCCATATGGAGTCCCTCGCATGTCGATCAAGGTCGAAGACTATTTCTCGCCCGAAACTTTCCAGCGCATGAAGGCGTTCGCCGACAAGCAAGAAACCCCGTTCGTGGTGATCGACAAGCAGACCATCGCTGATTCCTACGACCAGTTGGTGAGCTGCTTCCCCTTCGCCAAGGTCTACTACGCGGTGAAGGCCAACCCGGCTACCGAGATCACCGAACTGCTGCGCGACAAGGGTTCCAACTTCGACATCGCCTCCATCTATGAGCTGGACAAGGTGATGAAGACCGGCGTTGGCCCGGAGCGCATCAGCTACGGCAACACCATCAAGAAAGCCCGCGACATCCGCTACTTCTTCGAGAAGGGCGTGCGCCTGTTCGCCACCGACTCCGAAGCCGACCTGCGCAACATCGCCAAGGCTGCCCCGGGCGCCAAGGTCTATGTGCGAATCCTCACCGAGGGTTCCACTTCGGCGGACTGGCCGCTGTCGCGCAAATTCGGTTGCAACCCGGACATGGCCCTGGACCTGCTGATCCTCGCCAAGCAACTGGGCCTGGTGCCTTACGGCGTGTCCTTCCATGTGGGCAGCCAGCAGCGCGACATCGACGTCTGGGACGCCGCCATCGCCAAGGTCAAGGTGATCTTCGAGCGCCTGAAGGAAGAAGACGGCATCACCCTGCAGATGATCAACATGGGCGGTGGTTTCCCGGCCAACTACATCCAGCGCACCAACAGCCTGGAAACCTACGCCGAGGAAATCATCCGCTTCCTCAAGGAAGATTTCGGCGACGAGCTGCCGGAAATCATCCTGGAGCCGGGCCGTTCCCTGATCGCCAACGCCGGCATCCTGGTCAGCGAAGTGGTGCTGGTGGCGCGCAAGTCGCGTACCGCCGTAGAGCGCTGGATCTACACCGACGTGGGCAAGTTCTCCGGCCTGATCGAAACCATGGACGAGGCCATCAAGTTCCCGATCTGGGTCGAGAAGAAGGGTGAGGTGGAAGAAGTGGTGATCGCCGGCCCGACCTGCGACAGCGCCGACATCATGTACGAGAACTACAAGTACGGCCTGCCGCTGAACCTGGCCGCTGAAGATCGCCTCTACTGGCTGTCCACCGGCGCCTACACCACCAGCTACAGCGCGGTGGAGTTCAACGGCTTCCCGCCGCTGAAGGCCTACTACCTGTAAGCCAGTACGCGCTTCGAACAAGGCCCGCCTTCATGGCGGGCCTTGTCATATTCGGGGCGTGGTTTCTTGTGCGTTGTCAGGGCAGTAAGATGAGCGCAAGTTCCATTTGTAAACGATTATCGACTGGCCCGTTGCCGGTCCGAAGAGGTTCGCCGCCTTGACTGCGCTCATTCCTGCCGAGATTGCCGCTGTTGCCGATTACGAAGCCTTCGCCCGTGAGCGCATGACGCCGCAAGCCTGGGCCTATCTGGCCGGCGGCGCGGCGGATGAGCAGACCCTGGCTGACAATCTCGCGGCCTTCCAGCGTGTGCGCCTGCTCAATCGGGTGCTGGAGGATCTTCAGGGAGGTCACACTCGTTTGCAGCTCTGCGGCCTCGGGCTGGACTATCCGATTCTTCTGGCGCCCGTAGCGTTCCAGAAGCTGGCCCATCCTGACGGCGAACTGGCCAGCGTGCTCGGCGCTTCTGCCATGGGCGCGGCGATGGTGGTCAGCACTCAGGCCAGTGTCAGCCTGGAAGCCATTGCCCAGGCTGCACAGACTCCCCTCTGGTTCCAGCTCTACATCCAGCCGGATCGTGAGTTCACTCGCGACCTGGTGCGGCGTGTCGAGGTGGCTGGTTATCGCGCGTTGGTGGTGACGGTGGATGCGCCGGTCAACGGCATGCGTAACCGTGAGCAGCGAGCGGGATTCGTCCTGCCGGAGGGCCTCGAAGCGGTGAACTTGAAAGGCATGCGCAGCCTGCCGCCCAGCGTCGCCCAGCCGGGTACGAGCCCGCTGTTCGGCAGCCCGTTGCTGACCCATGCGCCGACCTGGAAGGACCTGGAGTGGCTGCAATCCCTCACTCACTTGCCGGTGCTGGTCAAGGGGGTGATGAATCCACGGGATGCCGAGCGCGCGGTGGAGCGGGGCGTCGCTGGAGTCGTGGTCTCCAACCACGGCGGCCGGACCCTGGACGGCATGCCGGCGACGCTGGACGTGCTGCCGGCGGTTGCTCAGGCAGTGGCCGGCAGGGTGCCGGTGTTGCTCGATGGTGGCGTTCGTCGTGGAACCGACGTGTTCAAGGCGCTCGCGTTGGGCGCGAGTGCGGTGATGATCGGCCGTCCCTACGTTCATGGGCTGGCTACCGCGGGAGCCTCTGGCGTGGCCCACGTACTGCATCTGCTGCGTACTGAACTGGAAGTGGCGATGGCCCTGACGGGGTGCGCGAGCCTGGCCGACATCGAGTCTTCCCTGATCTGGCGTTAGACCTTCTGGCGTCACCTGCCAGAAAACCGAATGGATTATCCGATCATCCGTGGCGGTTTTCACGGGTTGCCTTTGCATCAAGGTTGAAAAGTGACCATTCAGTCACCTTTCTTGCTCGGCAGGAACATGTTCGAGTCTGATTCTGTAGTTCGGTGATTTTTGAAGATTTTTATTGGTTTTTCTATCGAATCTCATGAGATATCAGGTACTTGATGTTATCGGTGATCCAAAGAGAAGTGTAAAGATTATGTAAATATTGTGTTTGGAATATTTACTGATAAACGTTCGCAAATAGAATCGCGCCCCATCTTCACTGGGGAGTGATTCTTATGAGCAAAAAGAACAATCTGCCGCAACGCGCCGTCCTGGCCACTGCCGTCGGTCTCGTCACGGCATCTTCTGCTGGCCTGGCCATGGCCGCCGAACAGGGCAAGCTTGAACTCGGCACTGTCAAAATCGATAGCAAGGCCGAGAAGTCGTACAAAGTCGAGGAGTCCGCTTCCTCCAAGTACACCGCGCCGTTGCTGGACACTCCGCAGACCATCACCGTGGTTCCCAAGGAAGTCATCAAGGAGCAGCAGGCACTGAGCCTGCGCCAGGTGCTGTCCAACGTCTCCGGTATCACCTTCAACGCCGGTGAGGGCGGTGGTGGTTCTGGCGATAGCATCAACATCCGTGGCTTCTCTGCGAACAACAACATCCAGATCGACGGCCTGCGTGACAGCGCCCAGACCAGCCGTACCGATACCTTCAACATCGAGCAGGTCGAGGTCATCAAGGGCCCGAACTCGGTGTTCGGCGGCGCCGGCACCACCGGTGGCAGCATCAACATCATCAGCAAGCAGCCGATGGATCGCGCCTTCACCACCCTGGGCGGCGGCTTGGGAACCGACAACTACCACCGCCTGACCCTGGACGCCAACCAGCCGCTGGAAGGCGTAGGCACCGACAGTGCCTTCCGCGTGAACCTGATGGCCCACGAGAACGACGTGCCGGGCCGCGACGAGATCGACCGCGAACGTTGGGGCGTTGCCCCCTCGCTGCGCCTGGGCTTCAACGAGTCCACTCGCCTGACCCTGAGCGCCTTCCACCAGACCGACGACAATCTGCCGGACTACGGCGTGCCGGCCCTTAATGGCAAGAAGATCGCTGGCGTCAGCCGCGAGGACTACTTTGGCTGGGACAACCTGGACAAGGACGAGATCGAGCAGAGCGCTTTCACTGCGAACCTCGAGCACGAATTCAATGACCAACTGCGCCTGCAGAACCTGACTCGTTACAGCCGTATCGACCGCAACACCATCGTCTCGGCGTCCCATGTGAACCTCACTGGGGTCCCGGCGGGCCGTTATCGTCCGGCAGGCCCGCAGGCTTCCGGCCGGGACACCACCACCGAGATGTGGATCAACCAGACCAACCTGCGTGCCAGCTTCGCGACATACGGTCTAGATCACGAACTGGTGACCGGTGCGGAAATCTCCCGCGAGGACTTCGACCTCAAGAGCTACAACCATGGTCTGGGCAACGCCCTGTACCCGGCCGACGGCTATGACCTGAGCAACCCACCCGGCCACTGGGGCGGTCCGGTCAACAAGACCACCTCCAGCTACACAGAGAACCAACTGGACGACAAGGCGCTGTATGTCTTCGACACCATCGCCCTGAACGAGCAGTGGGACTTCAACGCCGGCCTGCGCTACGACTGGTTCAAGGGCCACAGCGACACCTTCAGTGCGGCTAACGCGCCGACTGGCAGCTTCACCTCCAAGGACGAGAAACTCAGCAGCCGCGCCGGCCTGGTCTACAAGCCGGTTGAAAACGGTCGCTTCTACGTGGCCTGGGGCAACTCCTTCAACCCTACCGCCGAAGGCATCGCATCCAACGGTGGTGGCCTGACCGCGGCGACCGAGAACCTGGACCCGGAAAAGAACGAGACCTGGGAACTGGGCACCAAGTGGGAACTGCTGGACGGCCGCCTGGAGCTGGATGGCGCGTTGTTCCGCGTGGAAAAGACCAATGCGCGTGAAACCATGGCCGACGGCTCGACCCAACTGGCCGGCAAGCAGCGCGTGGAAGGTGTCGAACTGGGGCTGACCGGTCACATTACCGAGCAATGGGATGTGTTCGCCAACTACACCTTCCAGTCCAGCGAGACCCTGGACGCTGCCGACACTGCTGCGGGTATCGCGCGTGAAGGCCAGGCGCTGGGCAATACCCCGCCGCGCTCCTTCAACCTGTGGACCACCTACGAGCTGCCGGAAGGCTGGACCCTGGGCTACGGCGCGCGCTACATCAGCGAACGCAACGTCAGTTCCAGCACCACCGCCAAGCTGGACGCCTACTGGCTGCACAACGCCATGGTCGGCTACCGGGTCAACGAAAACCTGGACCTGCAGCTGAACGTGAACAACCTGTTCGACAAGGACTACGTGGAGCGTGTGCGTCAGCAGAACGGTACCGACGCGCGTTCCTCGGCCATCGAATACGGCGATGCGCGTTCGGCGATCCTGACCGCCAGCTACTCGTTCTGACGGACGAGTCACGGGCCCTGCCTGGTGCAGGGCCCGTGTCGCTGTAAATAAAAGGTAAAACTTTCGTTTCCTGATTTAATGCATCCCGTTCTCAAATAAAATCGCCCCCGGTCAGGCATGGGGCCTGCCGCGAACAAGCGATTTGACGCACCACCAGGTGCGTATCCGAGGGATATCACGTGTTGAAGAAGACCCTGTTCCAGCTGCACTGGCTGTTCGGTATCAGTGCGGGGCTGGTGCTGGCACTGATGGGCATCACCGGGGCCGCGTACAGCTTTCAGGAAGAAATCCTCCGCCTGCTCAACCCGGAGACCCTGACGGTCGAGGTGCGTGACAGCGGCGTGCTGCCGCCGGCCGAGCTGGTGAGCAGGATCGAGGCAGCCGAAGGCAAGAAAGTTTCCGGCCTGTGGGTAGAAACGAGCACCGACCATGCCGCCCGCGTCTTCTTCACACCGCCGCCGGGCGAGCGCCGTGGCCCCATGCGCTACTTCGACCCCTACACCGGCGAGTTGCTGGGCCAGCCGACCGGCCAGCAGTTCTTCGGCCTGATGCTGCAGCTGCACCGTTTCCTCGCCATGGGCGAGTTCGGCAAGCAGATCACCGCCGCCTGCACCCTGATCCTCATTTTCTTCTGTCTGTCCGGCCTCTACCTGCGCTGGCCGCGCAAAGCCACCAGCTGGCGCGCCTGGCTGACCCTCGACTGGTCGCGCAAGGGACGCAGCTTCAATTGGGACCTGCACGCCGTAGCGGGCACCTGGTGCCTGGTGTTCTACCTCCTGGCCGCGCTGACCGGCCTGTACTGGTCCTACGAGTGGTACCGCGAAGGCCTCACCCGCCTGCTTTCCGATGCACCGGCCGGCCAGCAGGGCAAGCCCGGCGAGCGTCGTGGCGAAGGCCGTGGCCGTCCCGGCGCGGAGGCGCCGTCCGGCCCGCCGCTGGTGGTGGACTACGACGCCGTGTGGAAAAGCATTCGCGATACCGCCGGCCCGACCCTGAGCACCTACAACCTGCGCCTGCCGCCGGTGGGCGGCAAGCCTGCGCAGGTGTTCTACCTGCTGGAAGATGCCGACCATTCCCGCGCGCTCAATCAGATCGTCCTTGACCCCGCCACCGGCAAGGTGACGCGCAGCGACCGCTACACCGACAAGCGCTTCAAGGCCCAACTGCTGACCAGCGTCTATGCGCTGCATGTGGGCGAGTACTTCGGCCTGCCGGGCCGCATCCTGGTGATGGTGGCGAGCCTGACCATGCCGCTGTTCTTCGTTACCGGCTGGCTGCTCTACCTCGACCGCCGACGCAAGAAGCGTGCGATCAAGGCCGTCCGTGGTGGCCTGGCCGAGAGCGGTGGGCAGGATTCCTGGTTGATCGGTTTCGCCAGCCAGAGCGGTTTCTCCGAGCAACTGGCCTGGCAGAGCGCCAGCCAGCTCCAGGCTGCCGGCCTGCCGGTACGGGTCGAACCCCTCGCCGCGCTGGACGGCGGCACGCTGGCCCAGGCCCGCAACGCGCTTTTTGTGGTCAGCACCTTTGGCGATGGCGAAGCGCCGGACAATGCCCGTGGCTTCGAGCGCAAGGTGCTTGGCCAGGCTTCCCAACTCGGCGGCCTGCGTTTTGCCGTGCTGGCCTTGGGGGATCGCCAGTACGAACAGTTCTGTGGCTTCGGCCGCCGCCTGCAGGCCTGGCTGAAAGGGCAGGGCGCGAGCCAGCTGTTCGAGCCGGTGGAGGTGGATAACGGCGACAGCAGTGCCCTGCAGCAATGGCAGCAGCGGATCGCCCAGGTTTCCGGCAGCGCCATGCTGACGCCCTGGAGCGGCCCGGCTTTCGAAAGCTGGACCCTGGAAGGTCGCGAACACCTCAATCCAGGTAGCCAGGGCGAATCCGCCTGGCTGCTGCGCCTGCGCGCCCCGGCGGGTAGCCAGGTGGATTGGCAGGCCGGCGACCTGGTGGAAATCCTCCCGCGCCAGGCCGAGCCACGCATTCAGGCCTGGCTCGACCAGCATGGCCTCGACGGTAACGCGCAGGTGGAGCTGGACGGTCAGCGCCAGTCGCTGCGCCAGGCCCTGGCCGGGCGTCTGCTGCCGAACTCCTTCGAACATCTTGTCGGGCTGCAGCCGCAAGCCCTGGTGCAGGCGCTGATCGGCCTCTCGGTGCGTCAGTATTCGATCGCGTCACTGGCCAGTGACGGTGTGCTGGAGCTGATCGTGCGCCAGGAACAGCACGCCGATGGCAGCTTGGGCATCGCCTCCGGCTGGCTGACCCACTACCTGCCGCAGGGCGCTGTCGTGCCCCTGCGCCTGCGTCGCAACAGTCGCTTCCACCTGATCGACGAAGATCGGCCGCTAATCTTCATCGGCAACGGTACTGGCCTCGCCGGCCTGCGTAGCCTGCTCAAGGGGGCCATCGCTGCCGGGCGCAATCGCAACTGGCTGTTGTTCGGTGAGCGCAACCAGGCCCACGACTTCTATTGCCGTGACGAGTTGCAGGGCTGGTTGGCCCGGGGCGAACTGCAGCGCCTGGATCTCGCCTTCTCCCGCGACCAGGCCGAAAAGATCTATGTGCAGGACCGTTTGCGCGAAGCGGCTGACGAACTGCGCACCTGGCTGGCGGACGGCGCGGTGATCTATGTCTGTGGCAGCCTGCAGGGCATGGCCGAGGGCGTCGATCGCACCCTGCGCGACATCCTTGGCGACCTGGCGCTGCAGCAACTGAATGACGAGGGTCGTTATCGCCGCGACGTGTACTGAAGTCGCTGTGCGCCGAACCGAGTGATCCCTGCTCCTGGGGAACGTTCGCCCCGCCTTGTGCGGGGCGTTTTTTGCTCGGGAGCAGGCAGCTTGATTGCCCCTGTAGGAGCCAGCTTGCTGGCGAATAGACCTGTTCGCTGGCAAGCCAGCTCCTACAGGGGGAGGAATTGCTCCTACAAGGTCCCTGGCTTTTAGCCATAATTCGCCTCATGAACAGACGAATCCTGCTGAACTGCGACATGGGGGAAAGCTTCGGCGCCTGGCGCATGGGTGACGACGAGCACGCCATGCCGCTGGTGGACCAGGCCAACCTCGCCTGTGGTTTCCACGCCGCTGACCCCCTGACCATGCAGCGCACCGTCGAGCTGGCGCTGCGTCACCATGTGCGCATCGGTGCCCATCCGGCCTACCCGGACCTCGCCGGCTTCGGCCGTCGCCATATGGCTTGCTCGCCGGAAGAGGTGCGCGCCCTGGTGCTCTATCAGCTCGGCGCGCTGGAAGCCTTCTGCCGCGCAGTCGGCACCCAGGTGGCTTATGTGAAGCCCCACGGCGCGCTGTACAACGATCTGGTGCGTGACGACGCGCTGCTCGAAGCCGTGCTCGATGCCTGTGCCAGTTATCGTAAGGGGCTGCCACTGATGGTTCTGGCCCTGGCGGACAACAGCCGTGAACTGCACTTGGCGGATGCCGCCGATGTGCCGTTGATGTTCGAGGCCTTCGCCGACCGCGCCTATCTCTCTGACGGCCAACTGGCGCCCCGGCGCATGGCCGGCGCGGTGCATCACGACCCTGAGCGCATCCTCGACCAGGCCCTGGCCATTGCCGCCGGTGAGCCCTTCCCGGATATCGACGGCAAGCCCCTGCGGCTAACTGCCGACAGCCTCTGCGTGCATGGCGACAATCCCGAGTCCTTGGCGGTGCTGCGCCGGCTGCGAGGCAAGCTGGACGCCCTATGATCCGTCTCGAGCCTGCTGGCGCCGAAGCCCTGCTGCTGGTGCTGGCCGATGAACCGGATACCCGGTCTCCACAGCGCATCGCGGCGCTGGCCGAGACCCTGCGCCGTGAGCTGGGACCGCTGTTGCTGGACCTGGTGCCCGGTTGGACCACCCTGCTGCTGCACTACGACCTGACTCGCACGGACCAGCAGGACCTGGCAAAGCGCATCGAGCCGTTGCTGGAAGCCTGGTTGCTGGCACCGGATGCGACCGACGCCGGCCGGCTGCATGAAATCCCCATCTGGTACTGCGGCGAGGACTTGGCTTGGGTGGCTGAGTCTTGTGGTCTGTCCGTGGCCGGGTTGGTGGATATTCACAGCAGCGCCGAATACCGGGTCGGTGCCATCGGTTTTTCGCCGGGCTTCGCTTATCTGGGGGGGCTCGATTCGCGACTTGCCCTGCCACGTCGCAGCAGCCCGCGCATTCGCGTGCCGGCTGGCAGCCTGGCCATCGCCGAGCAGCAGACGGCCATTTATCCACAGGCCTCTCCGGGCGGTTGGCATCTGCTCGGGCTCTGTCCTTGGCGGTTGTTCGATGCCCGGCGCGAGCCGCCGTGTCCGCTGGCCCTGGGTGATCGTGTGCGCTTCTTTGCCATCGACGAAGCCCGCTATCGCGCCGAAGGTGGCGAGGCATGAGCCGATTGCGGGTGATCAAGCCCGGCCCCCTGAGCCTGCTGCAGGACGCCGGTCGGCTCGGCTGGCAGCATCTGGGCGTTTCCCCGGCCGGCCCCATGGACCCGCTAGCAGCGGCCTGGGCTAATCGGCTGCTGGGTAATTCGCGGCGATGCGCGGTGCTGGAAATCGCCCTCGGGGGTGTGGAGCTGGAGGCTGAGGCGGCGCTATGGGTGGCCATCACCGGCGCCGACATGCCGCTGAGTGTTGACGGTGAATTGCGCCTCAACTGGTCGCGCTTTCGCCTGGAGGCCGGGCAGCGCTTGCAGGTCGGTTATGCCCGCAATGGCCAACGCGCGTATCTGGCACTGGCAGGTGGCATCGGTGCCGAACCGGTTCTGGGCAGCGTGGCTTGCCAGATGCGTGAAGGTTTGGGCGGCCTGAATGGCCAAGGCCATCGCCTGGTCGAGGGCGACCTGCTGGCAGGCGGTTCTGGCAACTTCCCACGTGGCGCCAGCGTGCCCTGGCCCTGGCAACCGGACTACAGCGTGGCGCAGGTGCTGCGTGTGGTGATCGGGGGCGACGCGGCCAGTTTCGACGAGGAACAGGCACGCGCCTTCTTCGAGCGCCCCTGGCAACTCAGCGCGCAGTCCGATCGCATGGGGGCGAGGCTGGAAGGTGAACCGCTGGTCGCGCCGCAGCGGCAGTGGTCCCAGGGTGTGGTCAGTGGCGCGATCCAGGTGCCGCCCGATGGCCAGCCGATCATCCTGATGGCCGACCGCCAGACCATGGGCGGTTATCCCATCCTTGGCTGGGTCCATTCCCTGGACCTCGGGCGCCTGGCGCAATGCCCTGCGAACCAGATGCTGCGGTTCACTGTGATGAGCCTGGACGACTCCCAGGACGAGCTGAGGGCGTTCTATCGCTTCTTCGGGCGGTAAGCCGCTCTAGCAGGGACGCTGCGTCGCCGTGTTGTTCAAGAACGCGCCATGGACCTTCAATCCTGCTGGCGCTGCGATTCGCGACGCTGGGCGGAGTGCTGGTGGGGTTCGCGGTACGGCTGGCGGTGTTGCGAGCGATTTCCCATCCGGCCAAGAGCCTAGTAGGAGCTGGCTTGCCAGCGAAACGCCGCCATTCGCTGGCAAGCCAGCTCCTACGGGCAATGCAGCTGCCTACAACACGTCATGCAGACATAGCCAACGAATTCGCCCCTGCAAGGAAGGATGCGGCCTCTCGAAACAAAACCGGCCAGGCTTATCAGGGCCTGGCCGGTTGCGTTACCGCGAGGACGCCGAAGCGCCCATCATTCCCACTCGATGGTCGCTGGCGGCTTGCTCGACACGTCGTAGGTGACGCGGGAGATGCCTTCGATCTCGTTGATGATGCGATTGGAAACGGTCTCCAGCAGCTCGTAAGGCAGGTGCGCCCAGCGAGCGGTCATGAAGTCGATGGTTTCCACCGCGCGCAGGGCCACGACCCAGGCGTAACGGCGGCCGTCACCGACCACGCCCACGGATTTCACCGGCTGGAACACCACGAAGGCCTGGCTGGTCTTGTGGTACCAGTCCGCCTTGTGCAGCTCTTCGATGAAGATATGGTCCGCGCGACGCAGCAGGTCGGCGTACTCCTTCTTCACTTCGCCGAGGATACGTACGCCCAGGCCCGGGCCGGGGAACGGGTGACGGTAGACCATGCTGTAGGGCAGGCCCAGCTCCAGGCCGATCTTGCGCACTTCGTCCTTGAACAGTTCGCGCAGCGGCTCGACCAGTTCGAACTGCATGTCTTCCGGCAGGCCACCGACGTTGTGGTGGGACTTGATCACGTGGGCCTTGCCGGTCTTGGCGCCGGCCGACTCGATCACGTCGGGGTAGATGGTGCCCTGGGCAAGGAACTTGATGCCCTGTAGCCGGGTAGCTTCCTCGTCGAACACTTCAATGAAGGTACGACCAATGATCTTGCGCTTCTCTTCCGGGTCGGCAACGCCGGCCAGGCGGGAGAGGAACTTCTCTTCGGCATTGGCGCGGATCACGCGTACACCCATGTTTTCAGCGAACATGGCCATCACGTGGTCGCCCTCGTGCAGGCGCAGCAGGCCGTTGTCGACGAAGACGCAGGTCAACTGGTCGCCGATGGCGCGGTGCAGCAGGGCCGCCACGACCGAGGAGTCCACACCGCCGGACAGGCCCAGCAGCACCTTGGACGAACCCACCTGGGCACGCACGGTGGCGATGGCGTCTTCGACGATGTTGGACGGAGTCCAGAGAGCGGCGCAGCCACAGATATCCAGCACGAAGCGGGAGAGGATGCGACCGCCCTGCTTGGTGTGAGTCACTTCCGGGTGGAACTGCACGCCGTAGTAGGCACGATGATCGTCAGCCATGGCGGCGATCGGGCAGCTCGGGGTGCTGGCCAGGATGTGGAAGCCGGCCGGCATGTCGGTGACCTTGTCGCCGTGGCTCATCCACACGTCGAGGCCGAGGACGCCGTCGTCGTCGATATGGTCTTCGATGCCATCCAGCAGGCGGGCCTTGCCCACCACGTCGACGCGGGCATAACCGAACTCGCGCAGGTCGGAACCCTGCACCTTTCCGCCCAGTTGCTCGGCCATGGTCTGCATGCCGTAGCAGATACCGAACAACGGCACATTGAGGTCGAACACGGCCTGCGGCGCACGCGGGCTATCGGCTTCATGCACCGACTCGGGGCCACCGGCGAGGATGATGCCGCGCGGGGCGAAGGCGCGGATCGCCTCATTGCTCATGTCGAAGGGGTGGATCTCGCAGTACACGCCGATCTCGCGCACGCGGCGGGCGATCAGTTGGGTGTACTGGGAGCCGAAGTCGAGGATCAGGATCCGGTGGGCGTGAATGTCTTGGGACATGGCCATCTCTCGTTACGAAATTCACAAACGACACGGGGCTGAATCAGACAGCCCCGTGACGCGTTAGATTTCAGTCAGCCTCAACCGACGCGGTAGTTCGGGGCTTCCTTGGTGATCTGCACGTCATGGACGTGGGACTCGGCCATGCCGGCGCCGGTGATGCGCACGAACTGCGGCCTGGTGCGCATTTCCTCGACCGTGGAGCAACCGGTATAGCCCATGGAGGCACGCAGGCCGCCCATCAGTTGGTGAACGATGGCGGTCAGGCTGCCCTTGTAGGGGACGCGCCCTTCGATACCTTCCGGAACCAGCTTCTCGGCACCGGCCGAAGAGTCTTGGAAGTAACGGTCGGAAGAGCCTTGGGACTGCGCCATGGCACCCAGCGAGCCCATGCCGCGGTACGCCTTGTAGGAACGACCCTGGAACAGCTCGACCTCTCCCGGAGCCTCTTCGGTACCGGCGAACATGGAGCCCATCATCACGCAGGACGCGCCAGCCACGATGGCCTTGGACAGGTCACCGGAGAAGCGGATGCCACCGTCGGCGATCAGTGGGATGCCGGAGCCAGCCAGGGCGGCAGCCACGTTGGCAATGGCAGAGATCTGAGGTACGCCGACACCGGCGACGATACGGGTGGTGCAGATGGAGCCCGGGCCGATACCGACCTTGACCGCGTCCGCGCCAGCCTCGGCCAGGGCCTTGGCAGCTTCGCCAGTGGCGATGTTGCCACCGATCACCTGTACGTGCGGGTAGGTGTCCTTGACCCAACGTACGCGCTCGATCACGCCTTTGGAGTGGCCGTGGGCGGTGTCCACCACCACCACGTCGACGCCAGCTGCGACCAGTGCGGCAACGCGTTCGCCGGTGTCGGCGCCAGTCCCTACCGCAGCACCTACACGCAGGCTGCCTTGCGCATCCTTGGACGCCAGCGGGTAGGTCTTGGCCTTCTCGATATCACGGAAGGTCACCAGACCGCGCAGGTAGAAGTTCTCGTCGACCACCAGCATCTTCTCGATGCGGTTCTCGTAGAGCTTGACCTTCATCTCTTCAAGCGGGGTGCCTTCGCGGGCGGTGACCAGCTTGTCCTTCGGCGTCATGATCGCCGCCACGGTATCGCCGACGTTCGGTTTGAAACGCAGGTCGCGGCCGGTCACGATGCCGACCAGCTCGCCCTCTTCCACCACCGGGAAGCCGGAGAAGCCATATTCACGGGCGATCTGCAGCAGCTCGATGATCTTGGTGGAGGGCGTGACGGTAACCGGGTCACGGACGATGGCCGTCTCGTGGCGCTTGACCTTGCGCACCTCGGCAGCCTGCTGCTCGATGGTCATGTTCTTGTGAATGATGCCGATGCCACCTTCCTGGGCCATGGCAATGGCCAGGCGGGCTTCGGTCACGGTATCCATCGCTGCGGAAACCAGCGGGATGTTCAGTTCTATGCCGCGGGTCAGGCGGGTCTTGAGGCTGACATCCTTGGGCAGAATCTCGGAATAACCCGGGATCAGGAGAACGTCGTCGAAGGTCAGGGCTTCTTGGCTGATGCGCAGCATGGCGGGGGCTCCCAGGCGGGAAAATTGGAAGCGCGCCATTATAACGAGGCCACGGCCTCTGCTCAACGCGGCCGATGGCCTGCAGTGCCAATCCCGCGAAAAAACATGCCAAGCCGATCAGCGGTCATCAGCCGTCCGTCCGCACCTGGCGCACTTTGAACCCCAGGCGCTCGCCGAACGCATCGAGAAATGCCTGGGTAAAGGCGGTTTCTCCCCAACCATTGAAGATGAACCCCAGATTGGAGAAGCCGCAGGGCTGCAGGAAGAGAAAGCCGTTGATGTCGTCCTCGTGACCGCACTCCGGGCAACTGAAGTTGTCCGTGATCCCCGGCCACCAATCCTCCAGGCTCTCGAACAGCGGCTCGCCGACTTCCCGGCGGCATTCAGGGCAGCCTGCTTCTTTGAGGAAGTTGCGGGTGGGCGTATAGATGCAGCGTTTATCCACCACCTCCAGGCCATTCACGGGTTGGCCGAACGGCAAGCGATCAGGATGCTCGACGACCTGCCGCGCGCTGGGGGCGATGGCATAGGCCATGCGATTGCCGCGCACGCCACAGGTGCTTGGCAACGCCTCGACCACCCCACGCTGGGCCAACCAGCGCTGCATGCGTCCAGCCAGGGCCTGGTGCCCGGGCACACTGGAAATCTGCGGCACGATGATCAGTTGGCTCGTTTCCATTTCAGGCTCCTATGGCAGCGGAAAGGGCACGCAGCTTAATCAGCGCCCTTCAACCGTCAACTATGGCGCATGATGCCAAAGCCATTATTATTCCGGCCCATGATCAACGATCCCTTCCAACGGCTTGGCCTCGATCGCGAGGTACTGACCGTCAGCCAGCTCAACCAACGTGCCCGCCATCTATTGGAGGACGTGTTTCCGCAGGTCTGGGTGGAGGGTGAAATCTCCAACCTGGCCAAGCCTGCCTCCGGCCACCTGTACTTCACCCTCAAGGACAGCCAGGCGCAGGTTCGCTGCGCCCTGTTCCGGCAGAACGCCCTGCGCGTACGCCAGGCGCTGCGCGATGGCCTGGCGGTGCGGGTGCGTGGCAAGGTCTCGCTGTTCGAGGGTCGTGGCGATTACCAACTGATCGCCGATGCCGTCGAGCCGGCTGGCGATGGTGCCCTGCGCCTGGCATTCGAGGCGCTCAAGGAAAAACTCGCCGCCGAAGGGCTGTTCGCCGCGGAACGCAAACGCCCGCTTCCGGCCCACCCGCAGCGTATCGGCATCGTCAGCTCACCCACCGGCGCGGTGATCCGCGACATCATCAGCGTCTTTCGCCGTCGTGCACCCCAGGTACAGCTGACCCTCATTCCCACCGCCGTACAGGGCCGCGAAGCCACCGCGCAGATCGTCCACGCCCTGGGATTGGCGGATGCGCAAGGCTTCGATGCGTTGATCCTCGCCCGAGGTGGCGGCTCCCTGGAGGACCTATGGTGCTTCAACGAAGAGGCAGTGGCCCGCGCCGTGGCCGCGTGCCAGACCCCCATCGTCAGTGCGGTCGGCCATGAGACGGATGTTTCCATCAGCGATTTCGTCGCCGATGTGCGCGCCCCAACGCCCTCTGCCGCCGCCGAACTCCTGGCCCCCGATGCCAGAGACCTGCAGCAGCGCCTCGACAGTCTGCATCGCCGCCTGATCCTGCGCCTGCGGGACCAACTGACCCGCGAGCGCCTGCGCCTGGATGGGCTGTTCCGACGCCTACGCCACCCCGGCGAGCGCCTGCGCCAACAAGCGCAGCGGCTGGATGACCTGGACATGCGCCTGCGGCGCGCGTTCGAGCGCCAGCAGCAGGTACGTCACGAACGCCTGGTGCGCCTGGACACCCGCCTCGCCGCACAGCATCCCGGACGCACCCTGGCGCTGCTGCGGCAGAAGCTCGACAGCCTGGCCGAACGCCTACCCCGCGCAGCCCGCGACGCCCTCAAGGATCGTCGCCAGCGCCTTGACGCCCTGGCCCAGACGCTTCACATCGTCAGCCCCCTGGCCACCCTCGGACGCGGCTACAGCATCCTGCTCGACGAGCGTGGACAAGCCGTCCGCACCGCCAGCCAGACCCACCCCGGCCAGCGCCTGAAGGCCCGTCTCGGAGAAGGCGAACTGGACGTACGCGTCGAAGACAACCATCTCACGCCCGTGAACCTCTCCCTGCTGGACTGACCATGCGCCTGCTTGCCGCCCTGCTCCTCTGCCTCGCCCTTCCCGTCCATGCCGAAGGCTTTATCAGCCGGCTGCTGAACAAACCGGTTCCAGGCGGCGTAGCCGTCGTCCAGCTCGGCAACGGCCCCCAGGCGCCCACCGCGCGCTACCAGGGCAAACCGGTGCTGGTGGTCAAGGAAGACGGCCGCAACTGGATCGCCATCGTCGGCATCCCGCTGGGCACCAAGGTCGGGCAGCAACTGATCGAGGTCAGCGATGGGCGCCGGCTGGGCTTCAGCGTCGGCAGCCGCACCTATCGCGAGCAGCACATCAAGCTGGCCAATACCCGCCAGGTGAACCCGCTGCCGGAAGACCTGAAACGCATCGACCGCGAACTGGCCGAGCAGACCACTGCCTATCGCCGCTTCAGCCCCGGGACACCGAGCAACCTGCTGTTCGACAAGCCGGTCAACGGCCCGCTCTCCAGCCCCTTCGGCCTACGCCGCTTCTTCAATGGCGAAGAACGCAACCCGCACTCCGGCCTGGACTTCGCGGTCGGTGCGGGCACGCCAATCAAGGCGCCCGCGGCCGGCAAGGTGGTTCTTATCGGCAACTACTTCTTCAACGGCAAGACAGTATTCGTCGACCATGGCCAAGGCCTGATCAGCATGTTCTGTCACATGTCGAAGGTAGAAGTGAAACTCGGCCAGCAACTGCCACGCGGCGGCGTGATCGGCCGCGTCGGCGCCACCGGCCGCGCCACCGGGCCGCACATGCACTGGAACGTCAGCCTCAACGATGTGCGAGTCGACCCGGCCATCTTCATCGGCGCCTACAAGCCCTGAGGACATTTGCGCTTACACCCGGGGATTGGGCTGTGCGGCGCTGATTTGCTAAGGTCCGGCGGCCTCGGGGCCCACCCCGCCAAACGGATATCTGAAGGGAGCAGCCCATGAGCAGCGAAGTCACCCACTGGCTGGAATGGTTGCGGCAGCATCAGGAGTTGCACACCGTCGTCGCCACTTCCGTCCTCATCCTCCTGGCTTGGCTGTCGAACTGGATAGTCCGCCGCATCCTGCTGCGCGGCCTGTTCCGCGTCACCGGCGCGCAGATTCAGGACCACGGCCTGATCAAGCGCTTGGCCAATGTGGTGCCCGCTCTGGTGCTGGCCGGCGGCGTACGGGTGGTGCCGAACCTGCCAAGCGCGCTGGTGGAGGTGATCACCAACGTGTGCGCCGCCTTCATCATTCTCTCTGTGGCCCTGGCCCTGAGCGCCGCGCTGAACATCGTCAGCAGCCTCTATCAGCGTCGCAAGGATGCCCACATGCGGCCCATCAAAGGCTATGTGCAAGTGCTGAAGATCGCGATCTTCGCCATCGCCACCATCCTGATGATCGCCAGCCTGATCGACCGCTCGCCGCTGATCCTGCTGTCGGGTCTCGGCGCCATGGCCGCAGTCCTGCTGCTGATTTTCCAGGACACCCTGCTGTCGCTGGTGGCCAGCGTACAGATCACCTCCAGCGACATCATCCGCGTCGGCGACTGGGTGGAGATGCCCCAGCTCAACGCCGACGGCGACGTGATCGACATCGCCCTGCACACGGTGAAGGTGCAGAACTGGGACAAGACCATCACCACCATTCCCACCAAGCGCTTCATCACTGACTCGTTCAAGAACTGGCGCGGCATGCAGGAATCCGGTGGCCGACGGATCAAGCGATGCCTCTATCTGGATCAGAACAGCGTGCACTTCCTCCGCGAAGACGACATCGCCCGATTGCACCGCTTCCGATTGCTGGACGGCTACCTGAAAGCCAAGGAAAGCGAGCTGCTCAGCTGGAACAGCCAACTGGATGAGGCTACCCGCCTGCCGATCAACAGCCGTCAGCTGACCAACCTCGGCACCTTCCGCGCCTACGTGGAGCACTACTTGCGGGAGAACCTGGACATCCGCAAGGACATGACCCTGCTGGTGCGCCAGATGGCACCCACCGCCGATGGCCTGCCGCTGGAGCTCTATTGTTTCACCAACACCACGGCCTGGGCCCGCTACGAGGCCATCCAGTCCGACATCTTCGACCACCTGCTGGCGATACTTCCGGAGTTCGGCCTGCGAGTGTTCCAGCACCCCAGCGGCGCGGACATGCGAGCGCTACGCCTGTCGCCGTCGGAATGACCTCAAGGCTGACCGCGAATTGCCCGGCAAGGGGCATTTCGCGAGCCAGCTGCCCTCCTAGAATAACGCCGCGCAATCAGCTCAAGGAAACCACCACCTCAGCGCAATAAATCACTCACTTGCATATTCCTGCGCTCTTTTTCACCATTTTTTCTTGGATGCTTGCCATATTCACTCACGATGAATAGGGTTAGCCCTTATGAAAACCGCACACACCCTCATCCTTCTGCGTCAACACGCCTGCCTGCGACTGGTCAGCCCCCGACTGCGTGGCTGAATCTCACCTTCGCCGCACCCGCTGAATTCAATGCCTGGCCGACCACCACACGGCCCGCAGTAAAAAGGATTTGCCCCATGAGCATGCTGAAAGACCCATCCCGCAAGTACCGCGCCTTCCCCGCAATCGACCTGCCGGACCGTACCTGGCCGTCCAGGACCATCACTGAAGTACCGATCTGGTGCAGCTCCGATCTGCGCGACGGTAACCAGTCGCTGATCGAGCCGATGGATGCGCAGAAGAAGATGCGCTTCTTCAAGACGCTGGTGCAGGTGGGCCTGAAGGAAATCGAGGTGGCCTTCCCCTCCGCCTCGGATACCGACTTCAACTTCGTTCGCGAGCTGATCGAAGGCGGCCACATCCCCGACGACGTCACCATCCAGGTACTGACCCAGGCGCGCGAGGACCTGATCACCCGCACCTTCGAGTCCCTGCGTGGGGCGAAGAAAGCCATCGTCCACGTCTATAACGCCACCGCACCCTCGTTCCGCCGCATCGTCTTCAACCAGGACAAGGCCGGCGTGATTGAAATCGCCACCAGCGCAGCCAGGCTGATCAAGAAGCTGGCTGCCGAGCAGCCGGGAACCGACTGGACCTTCCAGTACTCGCCGGAAATCTTCAGCTCCACCGAGTTGGAATTCGCCGTCGAGGTCTGCGATGCGGTGATCGATGTCTGGCAGCCGACGCCGGAGAAAAAAGTCATCCTCAACCTGCCGGCCACCGTGGAGTGCGCAACGCCGAACGTGTACGCGGACCAGATCGAATGGTTCGGCCGCCACGTCAGCCGCCGCGACTCGGTGATCATCAGCCTACACACCCACAATGACCGTGGCACCGGCGTGGCCGCCACCGAACTGGGCCTGATGGCGGGCGCCGACCGCGTCGAAGGCTGCCTGTTCGGCAACGGCGAGCGCACGGGCAACGTCGACCTGGTGACCCTTGCACTGAACATGTACACCCAGGGCCTGCACCCGCAGCTGGACTTCTCCGACATCGATGCCGTGCGCAAAGTGGTCGAAGAGTGCAACCAGTTGCCGGTTCATCCGCGACACCCCTACGTGGGCGACCTGGTGCATACCGCCTTCTCCGGCTCCCACCAGGACGCCATCCGCAAGGGCTTCACCCAGCAAGAGGAAGGCGCCCTCTGGGAAGTGCCCTACCTGCCAATCGACCCGGCCGACATTGGCCGCAGTTACGAAGCGGTGATTCGCGTGAACAGCCAGTCCGGCAAGGGTGGCATCACCTTCCTGCTGGAACAGGAATACGGCATCAGCCTGCCGCGCCGCATGCAGATCGAGTTCAGCCAGGTGGTGCAGAAGGAAACCGATCGCCTGGGACTGGAAATGACTGCCCAGCAGATCTACCAACTGCTGGACAGCGAGTACCTGCAGGCCAGCACACCCTTCACCCTGAAAGGCCATCGCCTGCAGGAAGAGAACGGTACCAGTGCCGTGGATATCGAAGTCCAGGTCAAGGGCGAAACCCAGCACCTGCGCGGCATGGGAAAGGGCCCGCTGGAAGCCCTGGTGGCCAGCCTGCCGGTGAAGGTCGAGATCATGGACTACTCGGAGCACGCCATCGGTGCCGGCACAAACGCCAAGGCTGCGGCGTACATCGAACTTCGCGTCAACGGCGGTCGAGCCCTGCACGGTATCGGCATTGACGAAAACCTCACCACAGCCAGCTTCCGTGCCCTGTTCAGCGCCCTCAACCGCGCCCTGAGCCAGGCCGAGGCCGAAGCGGCCTGAGGCTGATACCGCAAAACAAAACCCCGCCAGCAGGCGGGGTTTTGTTTTGTAGGCAACCTACGGGCAGTCTGCGCCAGGCATTCAGCCCTGCTGCTGCCAGTGGCACTTGCCCCATGCGCACATGGAATCCAGCACCGGCTTCAGGCTGCTGCCATGCTCGGTCAAGCGGTACTCAACCCGAGGCGGTACTTCGGCGTAGACAGTGCGCGAGACGATACCGTCGCGTTCCAGCTCACGCAGCTGCTGGGCCAGCATCTTCTCAGTGATACCCGGTACCAGCCTCTTGAGCTCGGAAAAGCGCCGCGCCTCCGGCATCAGGTGATAGACCAGCAACGACTTCCACTTGCCACCGATCACCGCCAGGGTGACTTCCACCGGCGTGTTGTAGACCTTTTCTCCCGCCACAAGCAGGTTTCCCCCGGCAGGTAGTGGCTTGTGTTCGCTCATGATTGCCTCGGAACTCAGAGGTGCAGGTCGAATGCGTCTGCGTCGCGCATGGCCGGGAAGCGTTCACGGTAAGCTGCCAGTTGCGCGGCGGACAGGCTGGCGAAGAACACGCCATCGGCATCGCCAGCATCCAGCAGGCTCTCGCCCTGGAAATCCAGCACCTGGCTGTCGCCACTGTAGCCGTGGCCTTTGCCATCGCTACCGACGCGATTCACCGCGGCGACGTAACAGAGATTTTCAATGGCACGTGCCGGAAGCAGTCGGTTCCAATGATGGCGACGCGCAGCGGGCCAGTTGGCCGTGTAGAGCAGCAGGTCAGTGTCGTGCGGATCACGGCTCCACACTGGGAAACGCAGGTCGTAGCAGATCAGCGGACGCACGCGCCAGCCCTTGAGCTCGAACAACGCCTGGGTGTCTCCCGGCGTGTAGTGCTTGTGCTCACCGGCCATGCGGAACAAATGACGCTTGTCGTAATGCAGGACCTCACCATCCGGGCGCGCCCAGAGCAGGCGATTGCGGTGGCTGCCGTCCGCGACCTGGATGATGACGCTACCGGTGATCACCGCATCCAGGCGCTTGGCCTGCTCCCGCAGCCAGGCGTGGGTCGGCCCTTGCTCGGGCTCGGCAAGCGCCGAGGAGTCCATGGAGAAACCGGTGGTGAACATCTCTGGCAGGACGATCAGGTCAGCGCCCTTCGCCTGCTCCAGCAAGGCTTCGAAATGCGCGTGGTTGGCTGCGCAGTCGTGCCAGGCCAGGGTGGTCTGCAACAGGGCCAGCTTGAGATCAGGCAAGGCGGTCAAATCGCGCATAGTTTTTCCGCCGCCTGACGCAGCGTCTCCTCACGTTTGGCGAAGCAGAACCGCACCAGTCGCAAATCCTTGGGCGCTTGCTGGTAAAACACCGAAACCGGAATGGTGGCCACGCCGTGTTCGCGGGTCAGCCATTCGGACATGGCCACATCGTCCAGGTCGTCGCGGATGGCACTGTAGTCAACCAACTGGAAGTAGGTACCGGCGGCACGCCTGAAACGGAAGCGCGAGCCGGCCAGCAGATCGCAGAACAGGTCACGCTTGGCCTGGTAGAAGGCCGGCAGCTCGGCCAGGTGCTCCGGGTGCGCCGCCATGAAGTCGGCAAGCGCCCATTGCAGCGGGGTCACGCCGCAGAAGTTGACATACTGGTGGACCTTGCGCAGCTCGGCGGACAGCACGGGCGGCGCCACCACATAGCCGGTCTTCCAGCCGGTGACGTGGTAGGTCTTGCCGAAAGAACTGACCACGAAGGCACGCGCGTACAATTCGTCATGGGCCAGCACACTGACATGGCTAACGCCATCGAACACCAGGTGCTCGTAGACTTCGTCCGACACCAGGTAGATGTCGCGATCACGAATCAACTCGGCCAACTGGTCCAGTTCGGCGCGGGAAATCAGCGCACCGCTGGGGTTGTGCGGGCTGTTGAGGATGATCATGCGGGTGCGCGGGCTCAGTGCGTCGCGCATGCGTTGCCAATCGATGGCAAACCCCGGCAGCGCCAGAGGCACGTGCACGCAGCGGCCACCCGCCAGTTCAACCGAGGGCTCGTAGCTGTCGTAGCAAGGGTCCAGGACGATCACCTCATCGCCTGCACGGACCACGGCCTGGATGGCACAGAAGATGGCTTCAGTGGCCCCCGGGGTAATGGTCACCTCGGTATCGGCGCTGACCGGGCGCCCGTAAAAGGCCGCAACCTTGGCCGCCACCTGCTCGCGCAGGGCTGGCAGACCGGTCATGGGCGCGTACTGGTTGTGCCCGGCCGCAATATGGCGGCCGACCGCATCGCACAGGGCAGTCGGCGCGGAGAAATCCGGGAAACCCTGGGACAGATTGATGGCGCCGACTTCAGCGGCGAGTTGGGACATGCGGGTGAAGATGGTGGTGCCGACGTTGGGCAACTTGCTGGCGATCATTTCATCAGGCTGCTGGCGACTGGGAAGTGGCCCATAGCTTAAGGCTTGAGGGGTTCTGCGACTACAACGATGGCATCGACTCCGCTGCTACGGGGAGCAGCTTTCTCTACAGCTGACGGTCGAAGTCTCATTCAAGGATGCTCACCCGACCGGTACGCCGCGCCGAGAATGCAAAAGGGCGCCCGCAGGCGCCCTCTTCCAGTCCAGCCGGTATCAGCGCTTCTTGTCGCGACGCTTCTTGTCGGCCTTCTTGTGGTGCGACATGAGACGGCGTTTCTTGTTCACCTGACGCTCGGTCAAGGTGTTCTTCTTGCCCTCGAAGGGGTTCTCGCCGCCCTTGTACTCGATGCGGATCGGCGTGCCGACCAGCTTGAGCACGCGCCGGTAGGTGTTTTCCAGGTAACGCGAGTAGGACTTGGGCACCGACTCGGTCTGGTTGCCGTGAATCACGATCAGCGGCGGGTTGGCTCCACCGAGGTGGGCGTAACGCAGCTTGATGCGGCGGCCGTTGACCAGCGGCGGCTGGTGCTCCTGCACCGCGTCTTCGAGGATCTGGGTCAGACGGCTGGTGGGCCAGCGAGTGATGGCGGAACGGAAGGAATCCTGCACTGACTTGTACAGATGGCCGACACCGGTGCCATGCAGGGCAGAGATGAAGTGAATGTCGGCGAAGTCGACGAAGAACAGCCGGCGTTCCAACTCAGTCTTCACATAGTCGCGCTCACCCGGCTCCATGCCATCCCACTTGTTCAGGGCAATGACAAGCGCACGGCCAGTCTCGAGCACGAAACCCAGCAGATTGAGGTCGTGCTCGACCACACCCTCACGGGCGTCCATCACGAAGATCACCACGTTGGCGTCCTGGATGGCCTGCAAGGTTTTCACCACCGAGAACTTTTCAACAGCCTCGAAGATCTTGCCGCGACGACGCACACCAGCGGTATCGATCAGCGTGTACTTCTCTTCGTTGCGCTCGAACGGGATGTAGATGCTGTCACGGGTAGTGCCGGCCTGGTCGTACACGATCACCCGCTCTTCACCGAGCATGCGGTTGACCAGGGTGGACTTGCCAACATTGGGGCGACCGATGATGGCGATCTTGATGCCATCCTTTTCACTCGGCCCGGGCACGCGCGTCGGCTCAGTGCCTTCGGCAACCACTTCGGCCTCGGCGGCCTCAGTTTCGTCGGCACCATCATCACGGGGGAACTCACCCAGGGCAGCCTGGAGCATCTGGCTGATGCCACGGCCATGAGCAGCGGCGATCGGCAGGGCGTCTCCCAGGCCCAAGGGGCTGAACTCGGCTCGAGCGATGTCCGGATCAACGGTGTCGACCTTGTTGGCCACCAGGAAGCTGCGCTTGTTCCGCTTGCGCAGGTGCTCAGCGATCATCTGGTCGGAGGCCGTCATGCCAGCGCGGGAGTCGACCATGAAGAGCACTGCATCAGCCTCTTCGATCGCCTGCAGGGACTGCTCGGCCATTTTTGCGTCGATGCCTTCCTCATCGCCGGAGATACCCCCGGTGTCGATGACGATATAGGTGCGACCCTGCCACTTCGCCTCGCCGTACTGGCGGTCACGGGTCAGACCCGCGTACTCCGCGACGATAGCGTCTCGGGTTTTGGTAAGGCGGTTGAACAGGGTGGACTTGCCGACGTTGGGCCTACCCACCAGGGCAATTACGGGAACCATGAGGCTCTCCACTCGTTATTTCAGAAAACACAAAGGCCGCTACCGTTTGACGGCAGCGGCCGGATATCAGACTTCAGCTTAGCGGATGGTCAGGCCAACCAGCTTGCCGCCGTTGCCATAGGCATACATCCACTCACCCACCACCAGGGGACGGGCACGCAGACCATCGCCGTCGATCTTCTCGCGGCCGACGAAGTGGCCGTCCACCTGGCTCAGCAGGTGCAAGTAACCTTCGAAGTCACCGACAGCCACATAGCTGGAGAAGACCTCAGGAGCGGACAGCTGGCGGCGAGCCAGGGCGTCGTTGCTCCACAGGGCGGAGGCGGAGCGCTCGTCCACACCTTCCACGGTTCCGCTGGCCAGGCTTACGTAAACGTTACCGAAGCCTTGGGCGACGCCGGCGTAGCTGGACGCCTCGCGCTGCCAGAGTACGCGGCCGCTCTCCAGGTCCAGGGCGGCAACGCGACCCTGGTAGGTGGCGACATAAACGGTGCCACCGGACAGGAGCAGACCGCCGTCGATGTCCACTACGCGATCCAGCTCGGAACGGCCCTGAGGCACAGCGACGCGCTGTTCCCAGACCGGAATGCCGCGCTTGATATCCAAGGCGAGCACCTTGCCGGTGGAAAGACCAGCGACGGCCAGATTGTTAGTCACGATGGGCGCGCCAGTACCCCGCAGGGTCAGCACGGCCGGAGTGTTCTCGTAGATCCAGAGCTGATTGCCGGTGGCGGCGTCGAAGCCGAACAGGCTGTCGTTCTGAGTCTGCACAACGACCACGTCACCGTTGTTGGCAGGCGGGGCCAGTACTTCGCCGTTCACGCGGGCGCGCCACTTCTCTTCGCCGTTGGTGGCATCGAGGGCGACGATTTCCCCTTTCAGGGTACCCAGCATCACCAGGCCGTAGCCGACGCCAACCGCGCCGGAAACCGGCAGTTCGAGGTCTTGCTTCCAGATCACGTCGCCATTGAAGCGATTGAGCGCCATGACCTCGCCGTTGACGTCCGAGGCATAGATGGAGTCTCCATCGATGGCGGGTACCAGCAGGTTGTAGGTCTCACCCTGGCCGTCACCAATGGAGCGGCTCCAGCCCTTGTCCAGTTTCACTTCCTCAGTGATATCGGGCAGTTCGGCCGGCGGCAGTTCCTTCTTGCTATTGCTGCTGCAGCCCACGGCCAGTAGGGCCAGGGCCAGCACTGCGGCATTCTTCCAGCGCATCACGTCACGCGTCCCCTTTTGCCAGGTCGTCAAGCTTCATCTGCAGGCCACCTACGGCGGCATCTTCGGGCAGCGCAGCCTTGGCTTTCTGATAGGCAGCATGTGCGTCGTCGGTACGACCCAGCTGAACCAGCAGATCGCCCTTGAGTTCTTCTCGGCTGGCGAGGAAGGCCTTATCGGCGTCGCCATCCAGCAGTTTGAGGGCATCATCGGCCTTGCCCTGCGCAGCTAGGACACGGGCCAGGCGCTGGCGGGCCAGCTCGCCCAGGGTCGCATCGGCAGGCTTGTCCAGCACGGCCTTGAGCTCTGCGGCCGCATCATCCAACTTGCCGGACTCGACCGCGACCTTGGCCACGAACAAGCTGCCGTACTGTGCGTAATGGGTCCTACCGAAATCGCTCTTCAACTTGCCAGCCAGCTCGGCGACCTTGGCCGAGTCCGGAGCGCCGCTGGGAGTCAGAGCGGTTTCCAGCAATTGCTGGTAAACGATCGAAGCGCCCTGTGCCTGATTGGCGTCGTACTTCTGCCAGGCCTGCCAACCGAAGACCACTGCCAGCGCAAGTGCGCCGCCAGTGAGCATGGGTTTGCCGTTGCGCTGCCACCAGTCCCTGAACTGCGCAATCTGTTCTTCTTCAGTCTGCATGCTTAACCCCGTACTCCTGATCTTTGGATGCTCAAGCCTGCTTCAGGCAGGCGGCGAGATGCTCGGCCAGAGCATCCCAGGCAATGCTTTGTTGTTCGCTGTCGTCGCGCAGCGGCTTGCAACCTACCACGCGCTTGGCCAATTCGTCGTCCCCCAGGATCAGCGCGTAGCGGGCCCCACTCTTGTCGGCCTTCTTGAACTGGCTCTTGAAGCTGCCGGCCCCGGCGTTGACCACCAGGCGAAGGTTCGGCAGCGCGTCACGCAACTGTTCGGAAAGGCCTAGAGCTGCCAATTCGGCCGCTTCGCCAAAGGCACAGATATAGACGTCGGCGGGGCTGTTCAGCGCCTCCGGCACCAGGCCAAGTGTCTCCAGGAGCAGCACCAGACGCTCGACACCCATGGCGTATCCCACGCCCGGAGTCGGTTTGCCGCCGAACTGGGTCACCAGACCGTCGTAACGGCCGCCAGCACAAACGGTGCCCTGGGAGCCGAGCTTGTCGGTCACCCACTCGAAGACGGTGCGACTGTAGTAGTCCAGGCCACGCACCAGCTTCTGGTTGATCTCGTAGCGGATACCTACCGCATCGAGGCGCGCCTTGAGCCCCTCGAAGTGGGCGACGGACTCTTCGTCCAGGTAATCGTGCAGGGTCGGCGCATCCACCAGCAGGGCCTGGGTACCACCATTCTTGCTGTCGAGTATGCGCAGCGGGTTGGTGGTCAGGCGGCGCTGACTGTCTTCGTCCAGCAGGTCATAGCGCTCCTGAAGGTAGGCCACCAAGGCGTCACGGTAGCGGGCGCGGGCCTCGCTGGAGCCCAGGCTGTTCAGCTGCAGGGTGACGGCGTCGGCGAGGCCGAGCTGCTTCCACAGGCGCCAAGTGAGCACGATCAACTCGGCATCGATGTCTGGGCCCGGCAGGTTGAAAACTTCCACACCCATCTGGTGGAACTGGCGGTAGCGACCCTTCTGCGGCTTCTCGTAGCGGAACATCGGACCGGCGTACCAGAGTTTCTGCACCTGGCCACCGCCGGTAAGGCCATGCTCGAGCATCGCGCGCACGCAACCCGCAGTACCTTCGGGGCGAAGGGTCAGGGACTCTTCGTTGCGATCGAGGAAGGTGTACATCTCCTTGTCGACCACGTCCGTGCCTTCGCCGATACCGCGGGCGAACAGCTCGGTGAACTCGAGGATCGGCAGGCGGATTTCCTTGTATCCGTAACCATCCAACAGCTCTGCCAGGGTGTTTTCCAGATAGCGCCAGGTAGGCGTCTGCTCCGGCAGGATGTCGTTCATGCCACGAATGGCTTGCAGGGTCTTGCTCACGAAGGTTCCTTATCTCAGCTGCGGGCGATAAGCGCCGCGTCAGCTTCGGCCTTTTCGGCCGCCTTTTCGCGAATGAGCCGTTCCAGCTCATCCACCAAGTTGTCGTTATTCAGCTTCTGCGCGGGCTTGCCATCGATGTAGATCAGGTTGTTCGGCGTGCCGCCGGTGAGGCCGATATGCGCCTCCTTGGCTTCACCCGGGCCGTTGACCACACAACCGATCACGGCCACATCCAGCGGAACCAGCAGGTCCTCAAGGCGGCCTTCCAGCTCGTTCATGGTCTTGACCACATCGAAGTTCTGACGCGAGCAACTCGGACACGCGATGAAGTTGATGCCGCGGGAGCGCAGGTGTAGGGACTTGAGGATGTCGAAGCCGACCTTCACCTCTTCCACCGGGTCCGCCGCCAGGGAGATGCGGATGGTGTCGCCGATACCGTCAGCCAACAGCATGCCCAGGCCAACCGCGGATTTGACGGTGCCGGAGCGCAGGCCACCGGCTTCGGTAATGCCCAAGTGCAAGGGCTGCACGATCTGTTTGGCCAGCAAGCGATAGGCTTCGACGGCCATGAAAACGTCGGAGGCTTTCACGCTGACCTTGAAGTCCTGGAAGTCCAGCTTGTCGAGATGCTCGACGTGACGCAGAGCGGACTCCACAAGGGCCTGTGGGGTGGGCTCGCCGTACTTTTTCTGCAGGTCCTTCTCCAGCGAACCGGCGTTCACGCCGATGCGGATCGGAATGCCTTTGTCGCGGGCAGCGTCGACCACGGCCCTGACTCGGTCTTCACGGCCGATGTTGCCGGGGTTGATGCGCAGGCAATCAACGCCCAGTTCGGCCACGCGAAGGGCGATCTTGTAGTCGAAGTGGATGTCCGCCACGAGCGGCACCTGAACCTGCTGCTTGATGCGGCCGAAGGCTTCGGCGGCGTCCATGTCCGGCACGGAGACGCGAACGATGTCGACACCGGCATCCACCAGGCGCTGGATCTGGCCTACGGTGGCGGCAACGTCGCACGTATCGGTGTTGGTCATGCTCTGCACGGCGATAGGTGCATCACCACCCACCGGCACCGAGCCGACCCAGATTTTCCGCGATACGCGGCGTTTGATCGGGGATTCGCAATGCATGGCTTATTGCCCCAACTTCAGGCGTGCGGTCTCGCCGCGGACATGAGGCGATACATCGACCGACTGGCCGTTGTAGCTGAGCTGGGCGCCACGGGCAAAGCCCAGGCGAACTTCCAGCGGCGCCTTCCCGGCCAGTTCCAGGCTGTCGCCAGTACGCTTGAGGGCGCTGACCAGCACCTTGCCGTCGGCGTCAGTGACCTGGGTCCAGCAGTTGGCGGTGAACTGGATGCGCACCACTCCCTGACCCTGTTGGGCTACCACCGGTGCCGAGGGCAGGGCAGCGGGAGCCGGAGTTGCATCGGGTGCTACCGGAGCGACAGGAGTAGTCGACGGCGCGGCAGCAGAAGCACTAGGTTCGGTGGCGGTGGGCGCGGGAGGCAGTGCAACCGGAACGCTTGGCGCTGCGGCGACGACCGGAACCTGAGGCGAAGCAGTGGTAGCCGGCGCGGTCTCGCCTACCGGAGTAGTCGGGGCGGTGCCTTCGGCAGGCAATTGCTCGGGCTGGGCGGCCATTTCCGGCGAGACTTCGGCGGGGGTCGGTGCCTGACCATCCTGAGCTTCAGCTACAGCCTGATCTTCCGGCTCGTCGAGAGGGTGGATCTGGGTAGTGCCGTCGGCACTTTCCACTTCCACATGCTCCATGCTCATGCTGGACGCTTCCTCGTTGTTGCGGCTGGAATGCTCCTGCCACCAGAAGAAGCCGACCGCGCCGAGGGCAACCAGGATAAAGAAGCTGACGATACGCAACACACTCTGGGACAGGCGCACCGGCTCCTCGATGCGGCCCAGGCTGTGCACGCTACTGCCCTTAGCATCGGTGCCGGTGTAATGGTCGAACTCGGCAACCAGGGCAGCCTGGTCGATATCCAGCAGTTTGGCGTAGGCGCGCACGTAGCCACGGGCAAACGTATGCCCCGGCAGTTGTTCGAAGTCGCCCGCCTCGAGCTGGCGCAGGGACTGCTCGGTCAGGTTGAGGTTACGGGCGACCTCGCCCAAGCTCCAATCCTTGCCTTCACGGGCCTGACGCAGGGTCTCACCGGGGTTGGCGCGGGCCGCCGCTGCTGCTTCGGGATGCGACGCTTTCATCATTGCTCCGACAGGTATTGCTGATATTCCGGCGTACCGGGATAAAGGCGCTTGAGTTGCAGACCGAGGCTTGCAGCCTGGTCGCGATCTTCGAATATGGTCGCCAGGCGCGACCCGAGCAGCAGGCTGCTAGCGGTCTGCGGGGCGATCTGGGAGTAACGCTGGTAGTAGTCGCGGGCCGGCACGTACTGTTTCTCGCTGAAGGACAGTTGGGCCATCTCCAGCAGCGCCATCGGCTGCTGGCGATTCAGGCGCAGCGCCTTGTCGAAATGCTGCTTGGCCAGGGCCGTGTTGTTCATCTTCATGGCGGTCAGGCCAAGGTTCTCGAACACCCGAGAACGCTCAGGGTAGAGGTTGTCCTCAGTGGCCTGCAGGAATCGCTCGTAGGCGTCTTTGTAACGCCCCTGCTCGAACAGGAACGTCCCGTAGTTGTTGAGGATGCGCGAATCGCTTCGCGATGACAGGGCCTTGCGGTAGTGCTGATCAGCAAGCTCCGGCTCCATCTCCGTTTGGAACACCAGGGCGAGGGCCGCATTGGCATCGGCGTTGGACGGATCCATCTCCAGGGCTTTCTTCAGCGGCACCTTGGCGCGCTCGGTGGCGCCTTGCTTGAGATAGCCGATGCCCAGGTCGATATAGGCATCGCGTGCTGCGTCACGGCCCTTGTCGGTCTTCATCGGATCGACCTGTCCGGTCGACACGCAAGCCGCGAGCAATGCGGAGGAAACGAGGAGCAGCGCAGCGCGCAGGGTCATGGGGTGTCCTTCTCTAGTTCCGGTTCACGGCGTTGCTGGACGCCTCCGCTTCGGCATTCAGCTGGCGCACGGCAATGTAGCGTTCGCTGCGACGGGTGCGGTCCATGACCTGGCCGACCAGTTGGCCGCAGGCGGCATCGATATCGTCGCCGCGGGTGGTGCGGACGGTGACATTGTGCCCAGCCTTGTGCAACAGGTCCTGAAAGCGGCGAATCGCATTATTGCTGGGCCGCTCGTAGCCTGAGTGCGGGAAGGGGTTGAACGGAATCAGGTTGATCTTGCAAGGGAAGTCCTTGAGCAACTCGATCATCTGTACGGCATGTTCGGGCTGGTCATTGACGTCCTTGAGCAGGGTGTACTCGATGGTCAGCACGCGCTTCTCGCCGAGGCGGGAGATGTAGCGGCGGCAGGAATCGAGCACCACAGCCAGGGGATACTTCTTGTTGATCGGCACCAACTGGTTGCGCAGCGGGTCGTTCGGCGCGTGCAGCGACAGCGCGAGGGAAACGTCGATCACCTCGCCCAGCTTGTCGATCATCGGCGCCACGCCCGAGGTGGACAAGGTCACCTTGCGCTTGGAAATGCCATAGCCGAGGTCGTCCATCATGATGCTCATGGCGGCGACCACGTTGTCGAAATTCAGCAGCGGTTCGCCCATGCCCATCATCACGACATTGGTGATGGCACGGTCGATCTTCGCGGGGATGGTCCCGAAGGACTTGTTGGCGATCCACACCTGGCCGATCACTTCGGCGGCGGTGAGGTCGCTGTTGAAACCTTGCTTGCCCGTGGAGCAGAAGCTGCAATCCAGCGCGCAGCCGGCCTGAGACGAGACACACAAGGTGCCACGGCCGCCTTGCGGGATATACACGGTTTCGACGCAGCTACCGGAGGCCACGCGGACCACCCACTTGCGGGTGCCATCGCTGGAGATGTCCTGGCTGACCACTTCCGGACCGCGAATCTCGGCAGAGGCCTTGAGCTTGTCGCGCAAGGCCTTGCCGATATTGCTCATGGCGTCGAAATCATCGACGCCAAAGTGGTGAATCCACTTCATCACCTGGCCGGCACGGAAGCGTTTCTCCCCGATGGACTCGAAGAAGCTTTCCAGTTGCGGCTGGGTCAGACCCAGCAGGTTCACTTTACCGGTCGATTCAGTCATGGCTTCACCCTCTCCCATTCGCGATTAGCGAATGCGAGCGCACACCTCGGTGGCGGCGAAGAAGTAAGAGATTTCGCGAGCAGCAGAAGCCTCGGAATCCGAACCATGTACGGCGTTTTCGTCGATGGAAACGGCGTAGTCAGCGCGGATGGTACCGGCGTCAGCTTTCTTCGGATCGGTAGCGCCCATCAGTTCACGGTTCTTGGCAATGGCGTTCTCGCCTTCCAGGACCTGAACGACAACCGGACCGGAGGTCATGAAAGCAACCAGGTCCTTGAAGAAGCCGCGCTCTTTGTGCTCGGCGTAGAAGCCACCGGCTTCGCGCTCGGACAGTTGCACCATCTTGGCGGCTACAACGCGCAGACCGGCTTTTTCGAAGCGGGTGATGATCTCACCGACCACGTTCTTGGCAACGGCGTCCGGCTTGATGATGGAGAGAGTACGTTCGACAGCCATGGAAAACTCCAGAAACAAGGATTAAAGCGAAAAATTAAACCCGCGAATTATACGCGGGTTAGGGGGAAATGCGTAGGGCCGGAACCCGGAGGTGGAGAGCCGATCAGTCGGCTTCCTCGATCCAGGCAGCCTGGATGGCCTCGAGCACCTTCTCCCCGCCACGGTGCGGGTCGTCGGAAAACTCCGGCAGGGCCAGGACCCAGTTATGCAAGTCGACGAAATTGACATAGCGCGGGTCGACGTCCGGCTTGGCTTCAGCGAGCTGGATGGCGATTTCCAGCACGTCGGTCCATTTCAAGCTCATGCTCAATGCCCCTCGGAAACCTGGTTGATGGTGTATTTCGGGATCTCCACCACCAAGTCCGCTTCGGCGACGAGCGCCTGGCAGGACAGACGGGAATTTGGCTCCAGGCCCCAGGCCTTGTCCAGCATGTCGTCTTCCAGTTCGTCGGAAGCCTCCATGGAGTTGAAGCCCTCGCGCACCACTACGTGGCACGTGGTGCAGGCGCAGGACTTCTCGCAGGCGTGCTCGATATCGATGCCACTACGCAGTGCGGCATCCAGGATACTTTCACCCGGCTGCGCCTCGATCACGGCACCCTCGGGGCAATGCTCGGCGTGAGGCAGGAAGATGATCTGCGGCATTTCTGGGTCAATCCTCGATTTCATTGAGTCGGCGGCCAGCCAGCGCGGTCTTGACGGCGGCATCCATACGACGCGCAGCGAAGGCATCAGTCACCTGGGACAGGCGCTTGACTTGCGCTTCGATGGCGACGACATCAGCGCCGATCGCCAGCTCGCGCAGGGTTTGCATGCTATCCAGGATCGCGACGCGCTCGGCATCATCCAGCAGGCGCTCGCCATCGGCATCCAGGGCGGCCTGAACGGCCTCCAGCAGGCGCTCGGCCTCGACCTGCTGCTCGCGCAGGGCTCGCGCATTCTTGTCCTCGCCAGCGTACTGGAAGGAGTCCTGCAACATGCGGGAGATCTCGCCATCGGTCAGGCCGTACGACGGCTTGACCTGGATGCTCGCCTCGACGCCCGAGGCAAGCTCGCGAGCGGTAACGCCCAACAGGCCATCGGCATCCACCTGGAACGTCACGCGAATCTTCGCCGCCCCCGCCACCATGGGCGGAATGCCACGGAGCTCGAAGCGCGCCAGAGAACGGCAGTCCTTGATCAGCTCGCGCTCACCCTGGAGCACGTGAATCATCATGGCCGTCTGGCCATCTTTATAAGTAGTGAAGTCCTGGGCACGCGCCACCGGAATGGTGGTGTTGCGCGGGATTACCTTCTCCATCAGCCCACCCATGGTTTCCAGGCCGAGCGACAGGGGAATCACATCCAGCAGCAGCAGCTCTTCGCCGCGCTTGTTGCCCGCCAGGGTATCGGCCTGCACAGCAGCTCCGATAGCCACGACCTGGTCAGGATCGATGTCAGTCAACGGCTGGCGACCAAACATCTCGGCCACAGCCTCCCGCACACGCGGCACGCGGGTGGATCCACCCACCATGACCACGGCCTCGACTTCATCTTGCTCGATACCGGCGTCACGCACGGCGCGACGGCAGGCTTTGAGGCTACGAGCCACCATGGGCTCGATCAGGGCGTCGAAGCACTCACGAGTCAAGATACCGCACCAGTCGCCATAGGCGAGCTCGACACTGTCCGAATCAGTCAGCGCCTCTTTGGCATCGCAGGCGGCCCGCAGCAGGCTGCGTTGGGCACCCGGATCAAGATCGGAGGAGAGGCCGGCCTGCTGGACCATCCAGCCGGCGATGGCGTGATCGAAGTCGTCGCCGCCCAGGGCGCTGTCGCCACCAGTGGCCATGACCTCAAACACGCCGCGAGTCAGGCGCAAGATGGAAATATCGAAAGTGCCGCCACCCAGGTCATAGATGGCGATCACGCCTTCGGCATGCTTATCCAAGCCATAGGCTACTGCAGCGGCGGTCGGCTCATTGAGCAGGCGCAGCACATTGAGACCTGCAAGGCGCGCGGCGTCCTTGGTGGCCTGGCGCTGGGCCTCGTCAAAGTAGGCGGGCACGGTGATCACGGCACCCACCAACTCGCCCCCAAGGGTCTGCTCGGCGCGCTGCCGCAGGGTTTTGAGAATGTCAGCCGAAACTTCCACCGGGCTCTTGGCGCCCTGGACAGTCTCGATGAAAGGCATGTGCGATTCGCCACCAACGAAGCGGTACGGCAATTGCTCACCGAGTTGCTTCACGTCTTCCAGGCCACGCCCCATGAAGCGCTTGACCGAAATGATGGTATTCAGCGGGTCGCTGGACGCAGCTTGCTTGGCACTGCGACCGACTTCGACGCGGTCTGCGTGATAGCGGACCGCGGATGGCAGGATGACCTGCCCGTCGGAATCCGGCAGGGGCTCGGCAACACCGCTGCGCACAGCAGCGACCAGCGAGTTGGTAGTACCCAGGTCGATTCCCACCGCCAGGCGGCGCTGGTGCGGCTGGGGGCTCAGTCCGGGTTCGGCGATCTGCAGTAGGGCCATGCTTGTCTATTTATCAGGCGTACCGGCAACCAAGACGGCATCGCGGGTTAATCGTCGAGGCGCTCTTCCAGTTGGCGCACTTCGTGGGTCAGCTTGTCGAGGAACTGCATGCGACGCACCAGGCGCTCGGCCTCTTCGCGGCGAGCAGGGTCATCCCAACACTCAGCGAAATCACCATCCAACTCGGCCTGGGCAATCTTTAGCCGGCGCTTGAAGGCGCCAACGCCCTCCAGGTCAGCACTGTCGTGCAAGTCCTCCAGCTCTTCGCGCCACTGCATCTGCTGTAGCAGGAACTGTGGATCCTGCACCGTCACCTCAAGCGGAAGCTCTCGCCCCTTCAGCGCCAGCAGGTACAACGCCCGCCGCGGCGCACTCTTGAGCGTCTGGTAAGCATCGTTGAGCTGGGCTGCACGCTCCAGCGCCAAGCGCTGTTCGCGCTCGGAAGCATCAGCGAAACGATCAGGATGGACGGTACGAGCCAACTCGCGGTAACGCGCCGCAAGCTGGTCGAGATCCAGTCGATGACCCGGCTTCAGGTCGAACAGAGCGAAATGACAGGGAGTTCCCACACACGCCTCAGACGTTGAAGCTCTCGCCGCAGCCGCATTCGCCACGTACGTTCGGGTTATTGAACTTGAAGCCCTCGTTGAGCCCTTCGCGAACGAAGTCCAGCTCGGTCCCGTCAAGGTAGGTCAGACTCTTGGGATCGATGATCACCTTGACGCCGTGACTCTCGAAGACCATGTCATCCGCGGTCAGCTCGTCGACGAACTCCAGCACATAGGCGAGACCGGAGCAGCCAGTCGTACGCACCCCCAGACGGATACCTTCACCCTTGCCGCGCCCCTCAATGGAACGCTGTACGTGACGGGCGGCAGACTCAGTCATGCTGATGGCCATTGCAACTCCTTACTCGTTCGAGCGCTTAGAGCAGACCCTTCTTCTGCTTGTAGTCGTGGACGGCCGCCTTGATAGCGTCCTCAGCCAACACCGAGCAGTGAATCTTCACTGGAGGAAGAGCCAGTTCTTCGGCGATGGTGGTGTTCTTGATGGCCGCCGCCTCGTCCAGGGTCTTGCCCTTCATCCACTCGGTGGCGAGGGAGCTGGAAGCGATGGCGGAACCGCAGCCGTAGGTCTTGAATTTGGCGTCTTCGATCACGCCCTGCTCGTTGACCTTGATCTGCAGACGCATCACGTCGCCGCAGGCCGGCGCGCCGACCATGCCAGTACCCACATCGGGGTCCTCGGCGTCGAGCTTGCCGACGTTACGCGGGTTTTCGTAGTGATCGATGACCTTGTCGCTGTATGCCATGGTAACTATTCCTCACTCATCAGGGTGGCGTCAGTGCGCCTGCCATTCGACCTGGGACAGGTCGACGCCCTCTTTATACATATCCCACAGTGGGGACAGTTCACGGAGCTTGCTGACCGCTTCGCGCACCTTGGCAGCGGCATAGTCCACTTCCTCTGCGGTGGTGAAACGACCGAAAGTGAAGCGAATGGAGCTGTGCGCCAGCTCGTCATTGCGGCCCAAGGCGCGCAGCACGTAGGACGGCTCAAGGGAAGCCGAGGTGCAAGCGGAACCGGAGGAGACCGCAAGGTCCTTGAGCGCCATGATCAACGACTCGCCTTCGACGTAGTTGAAGCTGACGTTCATGTTGTGCGGCACGCGAGCAGTGGCACTACCGTTCAGGTAGAGCTCTTCCATGCCGTCGATCTGAGCCCAGAAACGATCTGCCAACGCCTTGATACGCACGCGCTCGGCGGCCATCTCTTGCTTGGCGATGTGGAAAGCTTCACCCATGCCGACGATCTGATGGGTTGCCAGGGTGCCGGAACGCATGCCGCGCTCATGGCCACCACCGTGCATCATGGCTTCCAGGCGTACACGTGGCTTACGGCGGACGTAGAGCGCGCCGATGCCTTTCGGGCCATAGGTCTTGTGCGCCGAGAAAGACATCAGGTCGACCTTCAGTTTCTCCAGATCGATCTCCACCTTGCCAGTGGACTGGGCGGCATCGACATGGAAGAGGATGCCGCGGGCACGGGTCAGCTCGCCGATGGCAGCGATGTCGTTGATGGTGCCGATTTCATTGTTCACATGCATGACGGAGACGAGGATGGTGTCGTCACGCAGAGCGGCCTCGACCATGGCTGGGGTAATCAGACCATCTTCGCCCGGCTCGAGATAAGTCACCTCAAAGCCTTCGCGCTCAAGCTGGCGGGTGGTGTCCAGCACCGCCTTGTGCTCGATCTTTGAGGTGATGATGTGCTTGCCCTTGCCGCTATAGAAGTGCGCCACGCCCTTGATGGCAAGGTTGTCGGACTCGGTAGCACCGGACGTCCAGACGATTTCTCGCGGATCAGCGTTGACCAGCTCTGCCACCTGACGACGGGCGTTCTCCACCGCCTCTTCTGCCTTCCAGCCGAACACGTGGGAACGCGACGCCGGGTTGCCGAAGTTGCCGTCCACCAGCAGGCAATCGCTCATCTTCTGAGCGACGCGCGGGTCCACCGGCGTAGTGGCGGAGTAGTCGAGGTAAATCGGCAATTTCATCGGGGCTCTCCTATCAGGTATCGGGGCCAATTACGGGCCGGCGCCCTGCTCAATCGATGGCGGACGCTTCAATCTTATCGAGGTGCGGCATCCTGCCATTGCTTCCACAGCGGCGTTGATCCTGCCGCAGAGCGACCTCTTGCACCTCGCGACGGTTGACCAGATCGGCCAGACTGATGCCGCTGAGGAACTCATGGATCTGCAGACTCAGATCACACCAGAGGTGGTGGGTGAGGCAGGTATCGCCGGAGTGGCAATCGCCCAGCCCCTGGCAACGGGTGGCATCTACCGACTCGTTGACCGCGTCTATTACTTGGGCGACATGAATGCCGTGCATATCACGGGAAAGCTGGTAACCACCCCCCGGACCTCGCACACTGCTGACCAGATTGCCGCGACGGAGCTTGGCGAAAAGCTGCTCGAGATAGGACAGAGAAATACCCTGCCGCTCGGAAATATCCGCCAGAGACACCGGCCCGTGCTGCGCATGCAGCGCCAGGTCGAGCATGGCGGTGACGGCGTAACGGCCTTTGGTGGTCAGTCGCATGGTGAGTACCACGGGATCGCTGGAATGCAGCGAGTATGCAATTCCCGACTATTTAAGTCAACTATAAGCCTGATCAAATCAGTCGGAATTACATCTTGCAGGGGCGTGGATGATATCAGAGGCACACCCCGTTAGCACCCTAATAATCCGACCTCGGCTGCCGGAGCAAGGTCGAATGCATGCAGCTCAGCCGACCGACTTGCGTTCTTCATCCTTGACGCCAGCAAAGTCCTCGTCACGCAGTTCCGGCAGCGCCTTGGCGCAGTAGTCGCTACCCAGCGCGGTCAGCGCCTTGCACATGCCATCCAGGCGCTCATCCACCGCCTGCACATGATCCAGCAACTGGCCGATGGCGCGAGCTACGGGGTCGGGCATGTCCTGGCCGAGGCCATAGGCATCGAAGCCGAAGCGCTCAGCAATGGCCTGGCGCTTGGCTTCCTGCTCCGGATCAGCCTTGACGATGATCCGACCGGGAATACCCACCGCAGTGGCGCCGGCTGGCACCGACTTCGTCACAACGGCATTGGAGCCGATTTTCGCGCCAGCACCCACCGTGAAGGGACCGAGCACCTTGGCACCCGCCCCCACTACTACGCCGTCTTCCAGCGTCGGGTGGCGCTTACCCTGGTTCCAACTGGTACCACCCAGCGTCACGCCCTGGTAAAGGGTGACATCGCTGCCGATCTCGGCAGTCTCACCAATGACGATTCCCATGCCATGGTCAATGAAGAAGCGACGACCAATCTTCGCCCCTGGATGAATCTCGATGCCGGTCAGCCAGCGACTGAAGTTCGACACCAGGCGCGCCAGCCACTTCCAGCCGGCGATCCACAAAGCATGGGCTGCGCGATGCAACCAGATGGCGTGCAACCCTGGATAACAAGTGAGCACTTCGAAGGCATTGCGTGCAGCCGGATCGCGGTGGAATACGCTTTGAATGTCTTCTCGAATGCTGTCGAACATCACTTGTCACTCCGCTTGCTTTCATCGCCCCGCGCGGCTTTCTGGGTCTCCGTCAGGATGCCGCGCAGGATGTTCATTTCCAGCTTGCTGATACCACTGCGCCCATATAGCCGACGCAGCCTGGACATTAGGTGCCGGGGCTTCTCGGGATCGAGGAAGCCGATCTCCACCAGGGTGCTTTCCAGATGTTCGTAGTAACGCTCAAGCTCATCAACGGTGACCGGCTGAGCATTGAGCATGGCTGTGGTTTCCACCTTCTCGACCTTGCTCGGCAGCCCTTCCTGCTCCAGCCAGGCCATGCGCACTTCATAGACCAGCACCTGCACGGCGGCCGCCAGATTCAGCGAAGAGAACTCCGGATTCGAGGGAATGTGCACATGGTACTGGCAGCGCTGCAGCTCCTCATTGGTAAGACCCGCATACTCACGACCGAATACAAGGGCGACCTCACCACCGACCTGCATCTGCTCAACGGACGTCTTGCCACACTCGCGCGGATCTAGCAGCGGCCAGGGTATGCGACGATCTCGGGCACTGGTGCCAACCACCAGACTGCAACCCACCAGCGCCTCTTCGAGGGTACCAACCACCTGGGCACCATCCAGAATGTCATCAGCACCGGATGCGCGAGCACGAGCTTCCGGACTCGGAAAATCCTCAGGATCGACCAGCACCAGCTTCGACAGGCCCATGTTCTTCATGGCGCGGGCGGCACCACCGATATTGCCGGGATGGCTGGTATTGACCAGCACCACGCGAATGTTCTGCAGCAACGCTCTAGCCTCTCAGCCGAACTTCAAAGGAGCAGAATCTTACCGGACACCCCGACGCAACGCCACGAATCACGCTGCCTCCCCTGCCTGCCCGCAGCTTTTTCTGCTACCATGTGCGGCTTTCTTCTTTAACGACCCAGGTGAACTCCCCATGCAGCCTATGCTGAATATCGCCCTGCGCGCCGCTCGCAGCGCCGGTGAACTGATTTTCCGCTCGATTGAGCGCCTGGACGTTATCTCCGTCAACGAGAAGGACGCCAAGGACTACGTCACCGAGGTCGATCGCGCTGCAGAACTGGCTATCGTGCACGCCCTGCGCAAGGCCTACCCGAACCACAGCATCCTCGGCGAGGAAGGCGGCCTGCTGGAAGGCAAGGGCGAAGGCGCGGACTACTTGTGGATCATCGACCCCCTGGATGGCACCACCAACTTCATCCGCGGTGTTCCGCACTTTGCCGTTAGCATCGCCTGCAAATACAAGGGCCGCTTGGAACACGCCGTCATCCTGGACCCGGTCCGTCAGGAAGAGTTCACCGCGAGCCGCGGTCGTGGCGCCGCCCTCAACGGCCGCCGCCTGCGCGTCAGCCCGCGCAAGAGCCTGGAAGGCGCCCTGCTCGGCACCGGCTTCCCCTTCCGCGATAGCCAGATCGACAATCTCGACAACTACCTGGGCATGTTCCGCAGCCTGGTAGGCCAGACCGCCGGCATCCGCCGCGCCGGCTCCGCCAGCCTGGACCTGGCCTATGTTGCAGCTGGTCGCTTCGACGCCTTCTGGGAGTTCGGCCTGTCCGAGTGGGATATGGCAGCGGGCGCCCTGCTGGTGCAGGAAGCCGGCGGGCTAGTGAGTGACTTCACCGGCGGCCACGACTTCCTCGAGAAAGGCCATGTGGTCGCAGGCAATACCAAATGCTTCAAGGCAGTGCTGACCGCCATCCAGCCACACCTACCGCCTTCGCTGAAGCGCTGATCGCGTTTCACGCAACACAAAAAACCCGGCCTCGGCCGGGTTTTTTGTTATCTGGAAGCACCTTACTGCTGCACGCCCGCACCACCGCCCTGAGGCTGGATGTCACCACCCGCCCGCCCCAGGATCAACTGACCTTCCTTAGTGACCGGAATCTGCCGGCCCGGATCATGATCCATGCGCACCTGGCCGACCTTGCCGTCGAATTGATACTTCACGTCATAGCCCACCAGCTTTTCGCTGGTGTCGGTTACAGTCTTGCAGCGGGTTTCTGTGGTGGTATAGGTGTCACCTTCCTGCATATGCTCCTGCACCTTGTTGCCGGCATAGCCACCACCCACCGCACCAGCGACGGTCGCGATCTTCTTGCCCGAGCCACCACCAACCTGGTTACCCAGCAGGCCACCTGCCACCGCACCAAGGACGGTACCGGCGATCTGGTGCTGATCCTTGACCGGGCGCTGGCGAGTCACTGCCACATCGTTGCAGACCTCACGCGGCGTCTTCACGGTTTCATTGATCGGCTGGACAGCGAGCACTTCGGCATACTCCGGGCCGCTATTGCCCACCAGACTGTAAGTGGCCACAGCGCCGCCGGCAGTCACGCCAACCGCACCCAAAACAGTACCGATTAGCATCGACTTGTTCACATGAACCTCCTGACTCTTCCATAACGGGCCTGCATGCCCTGCTCCCTGCCTTGGATAAAGGAAACCAAGTCGAGTTCCCGATCACGCAGGATTATTCCGATAAATGGGACGACAGTCTCATACATCAGAAATGACAAGGCCCGGCAAGTGCCGGGCCCTATACATGGAGCTTGCTCACCTCAGGGACGATCGTCCACCTCGGCGGTGTTCGCCGGCGGGATCAAGTCTTCCGAGGACAGCCCCAGCCAGATCAACACTGGAGCACTGATGTAGATGGAGGAGTAGGTACCCACCACAACACCAACCAGCAGCGACAGCGCAAAACCATGCAGGCTATCGCCGCCGAAGATCAGCAGGGCGAACAGCGCCAGCGCGGTGGACATCGAAGTGGCGATTGTCCGCAGCAGCGTCTGGGTGCAGGACACGTCGATGTTCTCGATCAGGTCAGCCCGGCGCAGCACGCGGAAGTTTTCGCGGATACGGTCGAAGATGATGATGGTGTCGTTCAGCGAGTAGCCGATCATCGCCAGGACCGCAGCCAGCACGGTGAGGTCAAAGGGTACCTGGAAGAATGCCAGGATCCCCAACGTGACGATCACGTCGTGGATCAACGAGGCCACCGCGCCCACACCAAACTTCCATTGGAAGCGGAAGGCCAGGTACAGCAGGATGCCGCCCAGTGCCAAAAGCATAGCCAGGCCACCCTGGTCACGCAGTTCTTCACCCACCTGGGGCCCGACGAACTCCACACGTTTTAGCTCGAACTTGCTCTCGGCATCCACCTTGCGCAAGGCATCGGCAATCTTGTTGCCCAGTTGCGGATCATCACCAGCCAGGCGCACCAGCACGTCCGTGGACGCACCGAAACTCTGCACCACTGCATCCTCGAAGCCCGCCTCACCAAGCTCTCGCTTGATCAGTTCGAGATTCGCCGGCTGCTCATAGGACAACTCGATCAGCGTACCGCCAGTAAAGTCCAAGCCGAAGTTCAGGCCCTTGGCGAACAGGCTGCCAATACCGATCAGGCTGATGATCACAGTAATGGCGAACGCAACGTTGCGTATCGCCATGAAACGAATGGTTGACTTGATCATGACAGGCCTCAAATCCACAGTTTCTTGAAGTTGCGGCCACCGAAGATCAGGTTGACCAGGCCACGGGTGAACATGATGGCGGTGAACATCGAAGTGATGATCCCCAGCGACATGGTCACGGCGAAGCCCTTGATCGGACCGGTGCCGAGGGCGAACAGGATGCCGCCCACCAGCAGGGTGGTGAGGTTACTGTCGATGATCGCCGAGTAGGCGCGATCGAAGCCTTCATGGATCGCGCGCTGCACCGACAGTCCGTTCGCGAGCTCCTCACGAATCCGCGAATAGATCAGCACGTTGGCGTCTACCGCCATACCCAGGGTCAGCACGATACCGGCAATACCCGGCAAGGTCAGGGTTGCACCGATCACCGACATTAGCCCAACCAGCAGCACCAGGTTGAATGCCAGGGCGATGGTGGCCAACAACCCGAAGAAGCGGTAGATAGCCATGATGAACAACGATACGAAGACCATCGCCCACTCAGTGGACTCGATGCCTTTGACAATGTTCTCGGCACCCAGGCTCGGGCCAATGGTGCGTTCTTCTGCGAAGTACATCGGCGCAGCCAGACCACCTGCGCGCAGCAGCAGGGCCAGCTCGGACGACTCGCCCTGGCCGTCCAGACCAGTGATACGGAACTGGCTACCCAGCGGCGACTGAATGGTCGCCAGACTGATGATCTTCTTCTCTTCCTTGAAACTCTGTACCGCTACTTCCTTCTGGACGCCATCGACGTCCTGGGTCACGTAACGGGTAACCGGACGCTGTTCGATGAAGATCACCGCCATGCTGCGCCCCACGTTGTTGCGGGTAGCACGACTCATCAAATCGCCGCCGTGACCGTCAAGACGGATGTTCACCTGAGGGCGACCGTTCTCGTCATAACTGGCCTGGGCGTCGGTAACCTGGTCGCCGGTGATAATCAAGCCCCGCTCCAGCGGTACGGGCGGACGACCCGGCTCACGGAACTCAAAGGATTCGGTGGAGGCCTTGCTGGCGGTCGGCTCAGCAGCCAAACGGAACTCGAGGTTTGCGGTCTTGCCGAGGATACGCTTGGCTTCGGCGGTGTCTTGTACGCCCGGGAGCTCAACGACGATGCGGTTGGCGCCCTGGCGCTGCACGATCGGCTCAGCCACACCCAGCTCGTTAACGCGGTTGCGGACGGTGGTCAGGTTCTGCTTGATGGAGTATTCACGAATCTCTGCCAGCTTGGCCTGGGTCAGGGTCAGCTGCAGGACCTGCTGACCACCACGCTCTGTGGTAGCCATATCGAAATCGGTAAAGCTCTTGCGAATCAGCGACCGGGCCTTGTCCAAGGACTCCTGATCGGAGAAGCCAAGCTGGAAGCCATTTTCCTGGGCCGGCAGACTGCGGTAGCGGACACGTTCCTTGCGCAGCAGGGTGCGGACTTCGCCTTCGTATATCTTCAGACGCGCAGTGACCGCTTTCTCCATGTCCACTTCCAACAGGAAGTGCACGCCACCGGAGAGGTCCAACCCCAGCTTCATCGGCGCGGCGCCGAGCTTGCGCAGCCAGTCCGGCGTGGTCGGAGCCAGGTTCAGGGCGACTACGTAATCATCACCAAGAGCCTTGCGCACCACGTCCTTAGCGGGCAGTTGATCTCCCAGCTTGGTCAGGCGCAACAGGCCACCAGTCGCGCTGACGCTGGCGGATTTGAGTTCGATGCCGGATTGTTTGAGGGCCTCAGCAGCCTTGTCCAGATCCGATTGCTGGATCTTCAGCGCGGTACTGGTACCGCTGATCTGGATCGCCGGGTCATCCGGATAGAGATTGGGCGCGGAATAAACCAGGCCGATCGCCAGCACCGCCAGGATCAGCAGATATTTCCACAGTGGGTACTTGTTGAGCATGACTCCGCCCGTTATGACGCGGGGCGCCAGTTGGCGCCCCGTCGGTGTTGATCCATTAACCCTTTAGATGGCTTTCAGGGTGCCCTTCGGCAGGGTCGCCGCAATAGCCGCCTTCTGGAACTTCAGCTCGACGCTATCAGAGACTTCGATGACCACGAAGTCATCAGTGACCTTCGTGACCTTGCCGGCGATGCCGCCGGAGGTGACCACTTCGTCACCCTTCTGCAAGCTGCCCAGGAGGTTTTTGTGCTCTTTGGCGCGTTTGGCCTGGGGACGCCAGATCATCAGGTAGAAGATGACCAGGAAGCCGATCAGGAAAACCCACTCGAAACCAGTACCGGCGGGACCTGCAGCGGCGGCCGGTGCAGCGGCGTCGGCATAGGCGGCGGGAATCAGAAAGCTCATTTAGCACTCCTGTTACGGAAATTTGGAAAGTAATCGTTCTGGAAATCTGCGGCTTTATCAGTCCAGGGGCGGAGTCGGTAGTCCGCGCTTGGCATAGAAGGCATCGACAAAGGCGGCCAATTTACCCTGTTGGATAGCCTCGCGCAAACCAGCCATCAGGCGCTGGTAATGCCGCAAGTTGTGGATTGTATTCAACATGCTGCCGAGCATTTCGCCGCATTTGTCCAGATGGTGCAGATAGGCGCGGGAGAAGTGTTTGCAGGTGTAACAGTCGCAGGTCGGGTCCAGCGGGGACTCATCATGCTTGTGCACCGAATTGCGAATTTTCAGCACGCCGGTGTCGATGAACAGGTGGCCATTGCGCGCGTTACGGGTCGGCATCACGCAATCGAACATATCCACCCCGCGACGCACGCCCTCCACCAGGTCTTCCGGCTTGCCGACCCCCATCAGGTAGCGCGGTTTGTCCGCCGGCATCTGGCCGGGCAGATAATCCAGCACACGAATCATTTCTTCCTTTGGCTCACCCACCGACAGTCCGCCGATTGCCAGGCCGTCAAAACCGATCTCGCTGAGCCCCTCAAGGGAGCGCATGCGTAGCTCCTCGTGCATGCCACCCTGGACGATGCCGAACAGCGCTGCGGTGCTCTCGCCGTGGGCGGCTTTGGAGCGTTTTGCCCAGCGCAACGACAACTCCATGGAGCGTTTTGCGGTGTCGAAGTCTGCCGGATACGGCGTGCACTCGTCGAAGATCATCACGATGTCCGAGCCGAGGTCACGCTGCACCTGCATGGACTCTTCGGGCCCCATGAATACTTTGGCACCATCCACCGGAGAGGCAAAGGTCACGCCCTCCTCCTTGATCTTGCGCATCGCCCCCAGACTGAACACCTGGAAGCCGCCTGAGTCAGTGAGGATCGGCCCCTGCCATTGCATGAAATCGTGCAGGTCACCGTGTCGTTTGATGACCTCCATGCCCGGCCGCAGCCAGAGATGGAACGTGTTGCCCAGGATAATTTGCGCGCCGATTCCTTCGATATCGCGCGGCAACATTCCCTTCACGGTGCCGTAGGTTCCTACAGGCATGAAGGCAGGTGTCTCGACGACGCCCCGGGGGAAGGTCAGGCGGCCGCGACGGGCCTTGCCGTCGGTGGCCAGCAACTCGAAGTTCATCCGGCAGGTGCGCGTCATGCTTGGTCCTCGGGTCCGCGCGGGGCGGGATTGCGGGTGATGAACATCGCATCACCGTAACTGAAGAATCGGTAGCCCTCCTCCACCGCGGCGCCATAGGCAGCCATGGTTTCCGGGTAGCCGGCGAAGGCCGAGACCAACATCAGCAGGGTGGATTCGGGCAAATGGAAGTTGGTGACCAGGGCATCGACTACATGAAAAGAACGGCCTGGGTACAAAAAGATGTCGGTGTCGCCGCTGAAGGCCTTGAGCTGACCATCCTGTGCGGCGCTCTCCAGGGAGCGCACACTGGTAGTGCCGACGGCGATCACCCGACCACCACGGGCGCGGCAAGCCGCCACTGCGTCCACCACATCCTGACCAACCTCAAGCCACTCGTGATGCATGTGATGGTCTTCGATGCGTTCCACCCGTACTGGCTGGAAAGTGCCCGCCCCGACATGCAGGGTGACGAATGCGCTATCCACGCCTTTGGCGGCAATGGCCTCCAGCAGCGCCTGATCGAAGTGCAACCCGGCAGTAGGTGCGGCAACGGCACCAGCATGTCGGGCATAAACAGTCTGATAGCGTTCGCGATCCGCGTCGTCGTCAGGCCTGTCTATATAAGGCGGCAGCGGCATGTGGCCGACCCGCTCCAACAATGGCAGCACTTCTTCGGCGAACCGAAGTTCGAAAAGCGCATCATGACGGGCGAGCATCTCGGCTTCACCGCCACCGTCGATCAGCAGGGTCGAGCCGGGCTTGGGCGATTTGCTTGAACGCACATGGGCGAGCACACGGTGGCTATCCAGCACACGCTCGACGAGGATCTCCAGCTTGCCGCCGGAGGCCTTCTGGCCGAACAGTCGTGCGGGAATCACCCGGGTGTTGTTGAACACCATCAGGTCGCCGGGACGCAGGTATTCCAGCAGATCGGCAAAGCGGCGATGGCTAAGGGAGCCCGTGTCACCGTCCAGCACGAGAAGGCGGCTGGCTCGGCGTTCGGCCAGGGGATGACGGGCAATCAGAGCTTCGGGGAGCTCGAAATGAAAGTCGGCTACGCGCATGGTGGGGGGTCGTATCGCAGGGGCGCAAATAGTACAGGAAATGGCCGTTCCTGACCACGGAGACGGATTGACCGCCTCAGAGCGCATCCCTATACTGCGCGCCCATCGTGCCTCGGTGGCGGAATGGTAGACGCGGCGGATTCAAAATCCGTTTCTGGCGACAGAGTGAGAGTTCGAGTCTCTCCCGGGGCACCACGATATCTTCAAGCCTTCTCCAGGCTTTCCCCTCTATATCCCCTCAATATCCCCTCTACTTCCCGCTTGTCCGAGGCCCGATCAACCGCCTGTAAAGATTGGACTTACGGGGATTGGCAATTCCTTAAAACTTACGTAGAGTTGGGCAACTGTGTTTGCATGGGTCGCTGTTGAATCGTGACCTGATGCGGTAGATCACCAGATCCGCTACATCCCGCTCGACTTCTCTTACCTCTTTGCAACCAGTTCCAGCCCTTCTGGCTCGTGAGTGAACAGCAGGCTGTCATCAACTTCAGTTTCAAGGAAAAAGATATGTCGAATCGTCAAACCGGCACCGTCAAATGGTTCAACGACGAGAAAGGTTTTGGTTTCATCACCCCGGAAAGCGGCCCGGATCTGTTCGTTCACTTCCGCGCTATCGAAGGCTCCGGCTTCCGTAGCCTGAAAGAAGGCCAGAAGGTTACCTTCGAAGCCGTTCAAGGCCAGAAAGGCATGCAGGCTGACAAGGTCCAGGTCGTTAACTGATCTGAGCTTTTCGCCGAAAAGCCCCTGATGGAAACATCAGGGGCTTTTTTGTGCCCGCTGATCGGCTGTTAGAATGGCGCGCCCTCAATACGCCAAGAGTTCGCAATGCCGAAACATCAGCTGCGCCCCCAGGGCGATTTCCCCACCGCCGGGCTGGCTCGCCGCTTCGCTGCGATCTTCTACGACTTCCTGCTCTGCGTAGCACTGATCCTGGTTGTAGGTTTTGCCTACCAATCAATACGCATCCTGATTCACGGGGAAGCCCAGATGAGGCAACTTGCCGAGGCGGGTGGGCTTTCTGGCGACCCCCTGCTTGCCACGCTTGTCGTCTTCAGCCTGTTCGGCTTCTTCGCCAAGTTCTGGACCCACACTGGCCAGACCCTCGGCATGCAGGTCTGGAGCATCCGCGTGCAGAACAAGGACGGCTCAGCTATTAGCCTGTGGCAGGCACTGCTGCGCTTCGTGATTGCGATCGGTTCCTGGCTGACGCTGGGGTTGGGCTTCTTCTGGAGCCTGTGGGATAAGGATAAGCGCACCTGGCACGATATCTACTCCGAGACTCAGGTGGTCCGCCTTCCCAAGGGCACACACAAGAAATGACGACCGCAAGAACAAAGCCGGCGAAATGCCGGCTTTGTTCTTGCGTGTGTCGAAACAAGCCAATCCCGAGTGCGGGCGGGAGACCTTCGTTCAGACGGATTCAGGCCGAGGCGGCCAAAGGGCGAAAGCTGAAATAGAAACGCAGGGCATCAATGAGGTCGGCGTATTCCGACGGCGGGGCTACCAGAGAGAAACCGGAGTCATAGTGTCCGGGCGTTACATCCTCATGGCACCACTGACAGTTGGCGTAGAAATCAATGAAATGCAGCTGCCCGTCCTTGCCAGGAATCTTCAGTCGCATGTCGAAGCGTGCGCCCACCAACATGGGTAGCTGACTGATCAACATCAGCCCGTCCATGGAGACGTTGCCCAGGTAGCCCATGGGTTTGTCGGTAATGCGATTGAACACCTTCAGGTAGTAAGGCAACTGATGGCGTTCGATATGGCGCTTGGTAGGCATGATATCAAATCGCTATTGATGGCATTTCAGTATGAACCCGTTGCCGTCACGGACCAACCTTCAATAACAGCCGCTGGCCACGCTCTCTGCCAGTTTGCGACGGAAGGTCTCGATCTGTTCATCAGTGTAGTACTGACGCTCACCTCGCTCGTCGAGACGATAGAAGGGACCACCATTACTCAGCTGGCCCTGCTGTTCGCGTAGCTGGCTGCACCTTTTCTCTTGTTGCTCCCTCGCTTCCGCGGCCCGGCCAGCCGCGACCGCCTGCTCCTGGCGGCGCGCGTCGTAGAACTTCGCTGTACGTGCCTCGCGCTCGCGAGTCAGTTGGTCGCGCTCCATCACCTGGGGCTTCACCGTAACCGGCTTGGCACCTTCTCGTGGCGTCTCGCTGAAATGAACCTGCCCCTGGGCGTCGGTCCATCGGTAGATTTCCGCATCGGCGGCGACCGGAGCCAGTAACAAGCAGCACAGCAGGTAACGCATTCCAAGGTTTCCTCAGATAGAGGCTCAGCTTAGTCGCGGTCCATCGCAGCTCAAGCGAGCAACGACCGACGGCCGACTTTCAGGTCAGAGTGGTGCGGCGCTGGCCGAGCTGCTGCCGAGCCGACCAAGTTGCTGCAAGGTATCCAGGCGCGCCTTTGCCCGGTAGGCGTACTCGCTGGTGGGATAGCGCGCGATGATGAACTGGTAGGTCTGCGCCGCATCGACGAACAGATTCTGGCGTTCCAGGCACTGGCCGCGCAGCAGGGAAATTTCCGGCTGCAGGTATTGGCGGGAGCGGCTCTTGCGCTCGGCTTTGGACAGTTCGAGCATCACGTCCTCGCAATTGCCCCTTTCGTACGAGCGGTAGGCGTTGTTCAGGTGATAGTCGAGGGACCAGCGGGTGCAGCCAACCATGGCTGCAAGCAGGGTCAGGATCAACAGGGTTCGCATGGGTAGTTCCTCCGTCCACCGGGATATCGGCCGAAAGCGCCGCATCTTCAGGCCGCCGGGCGATCACGAAGTACGAAGCATAACCTCCGATTGGACTTGCGGGCGCGCGCCACGGATGGCCAGCAGCCACTGCTAGACTGCGTGGGTCGTCCAAGGCCCCGGTCACACCATGCATTCCAAGCGCCCTGCCCTCCTCGCCCTCTGCGTATTGCTGAGCGCCTGCTCTCCTACCACGCCGCTTTTCATCGCCCAGGTCACCACCAACGAAGTGGTGGAATACAAGACCATGAAGAGCAAGCGCATGGCCGCAGCCGTGGAGGAAGAAGGCGACCTGCTCACTTATAGCGCCATGGCCATTCGAGATGCCAAGAGTCCGGAGGCGGAAGAGCTCTACCTGATCGGCTATCGCGACGACAAGTTCAGCGACGACGTTCGCGCCATTGCCCTCTACCAGATCGGCCTGATCTACATGAGCCGTTTCAACGAGCAACGCGATGACATCAAGGCGATGGCCTACCTGGAACGAGTCCTCAACGAATTCCCCAGCAGCCGCGCGGCCGAGCGCACCGAAGCACGCATTCTGGTGATCCGCCAACGAGCGAAGGAGCCTGTGCAGAAGACCTCGCGCGAACTCCTCGCCACCTGGCAGCCGAGCGGCAACCTCGACCTCTACAAAGCAGGACTGGATCCGGACATGACGCTGCTGTCACGCCGCGCCGTGCTCAAGGATCGAGTTGCCGAAGCCGAGGAGCTCTACCTGCTGGCCCTGTCCGACGCGCACGTGCAACCGGACATCAAGCAGAAAGCGCTCTACCAGTTGGGCCTGATGTACCTGGCACCGGACAACCCGCACGCTAACCGTGACAAGGCCATCGGCTACTTCCGTCGGCTGCTGGTGCAGTTCCCTGACAGCGACCTGGCCAGCAAGGCCTCGCGCCATCTTGATCAGGCCCTTAACCAGGACCATCCCTGAAGCCGTCCGGCGGGCTACCTGAAACAATTCAGCGGGTAGTGAAAACGAACAATGACTACAGTTTTTCCGCGTAGTAGCCTCGGGCTCTGCTTGAAAAATGGAGTCTTCGCATGCCTTTCCGCCGTACCAAAATCGTCGCCACCCTCGGCCCGGCCAGCAACTCCCCGGAGGTCCTGGAGCAACTGATCATCGCCGGGTTGAACGTCGCCCGCCTGAACTTCTCCCATGGCAGCCCCGAGGAACACAAGGCACGCGCCCGCCTGGTCCGCGAGCTGGCCGCCAAGCACGGCCGCTTCGTCGCCCTGCTCGGCGACCTGCAAGGTCCGAAGATCCGCATCGCCAAATTCGCCAGCAAGCGCATCGAACTGAAGGAAGGCGACAGTTTCCGCTTCTCCGTCACCCACCCGCGTGACGCCGGCAACCAGGACGTGGTGGGCATCGACTACCCGGACCTGATCAAGGACTGCGGCGTCGGCGACGAACTGCTGCTGGACGACGGCCGCGTGGTGATGCGCGTGGAATCCACCAGCGCCGATGAGCTGCAGTGCCGCGTACTCATCGGCGGCCCCCTGTCCGACCACAAGGGCATCAACCGCCGTGGCGGCGGCCTGACCGCTCCGGCCCTGACCGCCAAGGACAAGGCTGACATCAAGCTGGCCGCGGAAATGGAACTGGACTACCTGGCGGTGTCCTTCCCCCGTGACGCCGCCGACATGGAACTGGCCCGCCGCCTGCGCGACGAAGCCGGAAGCAAGGCCTGGCTGGTGGCCAAGATCGAACGCGCCGAAGCAGTGGCCGACGATGAAGCCTTGGACGGCCTGATCCGCGCCAGCGACGCCGTGATGGTGGCCCGTGGTGACCTCGGCGTGGAAATCGGCGACGCCGAACTGGTGGGTATCCAGAAGAAGATCATCCTGCACGCCCGCCGCTACAACAAAGCCGTGATCACCGCGACCCAGATGATGGAGTCGATGATCCACAGCCCGATGCCGACCCGAGCGGAAGTCTCGGACGTAGCCAACGCCGTGCTCGACTACACCGACGCCGTGATGCTGTCGGCAGAAAGCGCCGCTGGCGAGTACCCGCTCGAAGCCGTGCAGGCCATGGCGCGCATCTGCCAGGGCGCCGAGAAGCACCCGGATACCCGCCGCTCCAGCCACCGTATTGGCAAGACCTTCGAACGCTGCGACGAAAGCATTGCCCTGGCATCCATGTACGCCGCCAACCACTTCCCCGGTATCAAGGCCATCATCTGCCTGACCGAAAGTGGCTACACCCCGCTGATCATGTCGCGCATCCGTTCCTCGGTACCGATCTACGCGTACTCCCCGCACCGCGAAACCCAAGCCCGCGTGGCCCTGTTCCGTGGCGTGGAAACCATCCCCTTCGACGCCGCCGCACTGCCGCCGGAGAAGGTCAGCCAGATGGCCGTGGACGAACTGCTGCAACGCGGCGTGGTCACCAAGGGTGACTGGGTGATCCTGACCAAGGGTGACAGCTACACCACCCAGGGCGGCACCAACACCATGAAGATCCTCCACGTCGGCGACCTGCTGGTCTGACCTGGCCTGGCCTGGAACGAAAAAGCCGCCCTTCGGGGCGGCTTTCTTGTTTGGGGATAGCGTAAAAATCCCTGTAGGGGCGAATGAATTCGCCCCTACAAGATCAATTCGCCCCTGCTGCGTCGACTCACACGAACTTCGAAAAATCCGGCTTGCGCCGCTGGGTGAAGGCCGACAGCGCCTCTACTGCTTCCGGCGAACGCAGGCGCTGGCTGAACAGCTCGCCCTCCTCGGCTATCACCCGGCGAAGCTCGTCGCGGCCCGGGGCCTGCATCAAGCGTTTGCTCACAGCCAATGCCGAGGGTGCCAGGTCGAGGAACCGCAGCGCAGCGTCGCGAGCACGGGCCAGGGTCTCGGTACCGTTCGCCAGGGCGGCATTGGCAATGCCCCAGTTGGCAGCCTGTTCACCTGTGAAGCCCTCACCGAGCAGCAGCAGCTCCGCAGCCTTCGCATGACCGAGCAGGCGCGGCAGGATCAGGCTGGAGCCGAACTCGGGGCACAGGCCAAGGTTGACGAAGGGCATCTTCAGTTTGGCGTCGCGACTCACATAGACCAGATCGCAGTGCAGCAGCAGGGTGGTGCCGATGCCTACCGCCGGACCGCTCACGGCCGCCACGACCGGTTTGGGGAAGTCGAAGAGCGCGCGCATGAACTGGAACACCGGGCTGTTCATCCCGGTCGGCGGCTCCTGAAGGAAGTCGACGATATCATTGCCGCTGGTGAAGCACTCTTCGCTGCCGGCGATCAATACCGCGCGCACCTCGCGGTCCTCCCGCGCCTCATCCAGCACCTCGGCCATGCGGCTATACATGGCGCGGGTCAGGGCGTTCTTCTTGTCTGGGCGGTTCATGCGCAGCGTCAGCAGGCCCTGCTCGCGCTCGACCAGAATATGCTCGCTCATGGGAAGTCCTCGATGTTCTAGTGCCCGCTTCAAGCTTCGCGGGTCAGGAAGGTATCGGCCAGCAATTGGTTACGGGGCAGGCCGGCCAGGTATAGCCGGCGCGCGAAATCCTCGACGCTGGCAGGATGGCCGCAGAGTAAGGCGATGGTCTGGCGCGAAACAAGGCGGAATTGCGCCAAAACCTCTGGCAGCTCGGCCGGCGTGATCAGCCGGACATCCACGCCCGGATGTGTCGCAGCCAGCGCCGCCAGGGGCTCCGCCAGATAGTGGCCGTCGGCATCATGAGCGAGGTGAATGAGGCGGATCGGCCCTTGGTGATGCTGCCTCAGCGCCTCCCTCAGCAGGCCCCAGAGTGGAGCCAGTCCGGTACCCGAGGCCAGGAACAGCAGCGGCCGGACATCCCAGGCCGGGTCGTAATGCAGCGCTCCGCCGTGAAGTTCGCCAAGACGCAGTTTGTCACCCAGCACCAATCGTCGAGCCCGGTCACTGAACAGGCCGGGCTTGCCGCAGTCCAGGTGAAACTCCAGGCCTTCCTCGGTACCTGGCAAGCTGGCCAGGGAATAAGGCCGGGCGACCCCCTCGTCGTTCCACAACAAGAGGTGCTGGCCGGCGTTGTAGCGCAACGGTCGCCTTGGCGCGAGTCGCAGGCGCAGGACATCAGGCGTCGGCCAATCAAGGCCGACGACGTCGGCCTCAAGACCATCACGGGCTGGATCGAAGACCTCCACCACCAGATCCTGCACCACCAGGCACTGACAGGAGAGCCGCCAGCCCTCGGCGCGCTGAGAACGGTCCAGCGCTTCCGGTTTGGCGTCCGCCGGCTCGCCGGACAGGCAACGGACCAGGCACGCGTGACAGCTGCCGGCCCGGCAGCTATAGGGCACCTTGCAGCCCCCAGCGTTCAGCGCGTCCAACAGATTGCTGGCAGGTGCAACGGTCCAGCGTTTTCCGGCGACTTCAAGTTCAGGCACCCTGGCCCTCCCAGGCGGCATCGCAACGGTTACGTCCGCCGCGCTTCGCCCGATAGAGTGCCTGATCCGCGCGCTGCAGCGCATCATCCAGATCGTCCCCTGCCGTCAGCAGCGTCATGCCGGCCGACAGGCTCAGCCGATCCAGCTGCACCCCCACCGGCTCGGACTGCTCGAAGGCCTGGCGCAGTCGCTCGCAACAGGCGGTGAGGCGATCCGCATCGCAATTGGGCAGCAGCAGGACGAACTCCTCGCCGCCGTAACGCGCCAGCACATCGCCGTCGCGCAGGCAGGCCCGCGCCACCGCGGCGAAGGTCTGCAGCACCCGGTCGCCGGCGGCGTGGCCGTGGACATCGTTGATCCGCTTGAAATGGTCGAGGTCGATCAACGCCAGGCCGTGCTGGCGGTTCGGCGCGAGGTTGTCCAGCTCGCGGCCTGCCAGACGCAGGAAATGACGACGATTGAACAGCCCGGTCAGCTCGTCGGTGGCCACCAGGTCCTCCAGCTGGCGCATCATGCCGCGCAGGGTGTCCTGGTGCGCCTGGAGGGCGAAGCGGCGCTGGCGCATCCGCTGACGCAGCGCCTGGACATAGCTGGCGAACAGACTCAGCCAGACCATCAGCACGAAGAGTACGCAGACCTGCAGCAGCGCCAGTGACGGGTCCGGCAGCTGCATCCAGTAGGCTTCGAACAGGTTGAGGCCGGCGAAAGCGAAAAACCCAATCGCCGCGCAGCGAGTGAATACCCTGGGTTTGAGCTGGAACACCCCGAACAGCATGATCAGGACGTAGACCGCCAGCAGCGTGCCTCGCGCGTCATCGACCATGGACATCAGCCAGGTCGCCCAGCCCAGTGCGAGCAGTACCTGGGGCTCGGTCAGGCTTGGGTCGGTAAACCGGAGGTTGTGCCCGCAGATGAACAGCCATAACAGCACGAACTGGGAAAGGGCGGCCAGGCCGGAACCAATCAGGGCAGTGCTCGCCGACACCCGGAACAGACCACCGATCATTGCGACCCAGCACAACAGCAGGACCATCGAGTAGGTGGCCACAGCCATGCCAAAGCGCTTCAGTAGCAGACTCTGCAGGGCTCTATGGCTGATCCGCTGGCTGGATGGGCTCATGGGCTCCTTCCCGTAATGGCACCATGCCTTCAATGTACGCCTGTGATCACAAAATGCCTAGTGCGTAGGAAGTGTCCGACAACCGACCAAGGTCGACTGCCGGCGACTGTGCCCGGCAGACGCCACGCGCTATACTGCCGCGCCTTTTTAGCCTGCAAGCGCGCCGGGTCGTGGTCCGGCGCTTCCCTGATGTTCCCTTCCAAGAGGAGCGCACCCATGACCGTGATCAAGCAAGATGATCTGATCCAGAGTGTCGCCGACGCCCTGCAGTTCATTTCCTACTACCACCCCGTGGATTTCATCCAGGCCATGCACGAGGCCTATCTGCGTGAAGAGTCGCCCGCCGCGCGCGACTCCATGGCGCAGATCCTGATCAACTCCCGCATGTGCGCCACCGGCCATCGCCCGATCTGCCAGGACACCGGTATCGTCACCGTGTTCGTCCGCGTCGGCATGGACGTGCGCTGGGACGGCGCCACCATGAGCGTGGATGACATGATCAACGAGGGCGTGCGTCGCGCCTACAACCTGCCCGAGAACGTCCTGCGCGCCTCCATCCTGGCTGACCCGGCCGGCGCCCGTAAGAACACCAAGGACAACACCCCGGCAGTCATCCACTACTCCATCGTCCCGGGTAATACCGTGGAAGTGGACGTTGCGGCCAAGGGCGGTGGTTCCGAGAACAAGTCGAAGATGGCCATGCTCAACCCGTCCGACTCCATCGTCGACTGGGTCCTGAAGACCGTCCCGACCATGGGCGCCGGCTGGTGCCCGCCGGGCATGCTCGGCATCGGCATCGGCGGTACCGCCGAGAAAGCCGCGGTAATGGCCAAGGAAGTGCTGATGGAGTCCATCGACATCCATGAGCTGAAAGCCCGCGGCCCGCAGAACAAGATCGAAGAAATGCGCCTCGAGCTGTTCGAGAAGGTCAACCAGCTGGGCATTGGTGCCCAGGGTCTGGGCGGCCTGACCACCGTGCTCGACGTGAAGATCATGGACTACCCGACTCACGCTGCCTCCCTGCCGGTGTGCATGATCCCCAACTGCGCCGCCACCCGTCACGCCCACTTCGTGCTCGACGGCTCCGGCCCGGCCGAACTGGAAGCCCCGCCGCTGGACGCTTACCCGGAAATCGTCTGGGAAGCCGGCCCGTCGGCGCGCCGCGTTGACCTGGACAAGATCACCCCGGAAGACGTGCAGAGCTGGAAGCCGGGCGAGACCCTGCTGCTCAACGGCAAGATGCTCACCGGCCGCGACGCTGCGCACAAACGCATCGTCGACATGCTGAACAAGGGTGAAGAGCTGCCGGTGGACCTGAAAGGCCGCTTCATCTACTACGTCGGCCCGGTCGACCCGGTAGGCGACGAAGTGGTTGGCCCGGCTGGCCCGACCACCGCGACCCGCATGGACAAGTTCACCCGCCAGATCCTCGAGAGCACGGGCCTGCTGGGCATGATCGGCAAGTCCGAGCGCGGCCCCATCGCCATCGAAGCGATCAAGGACAACAAGGCCGTGTACCTGATGGCCGTCGGCGGTGCCGCCTACCTGGTGGCCCAGGCGATCAAGAAGTCCAAGGTCCTGGCCTTTGCCGAACTCGGCATGGAAGCGATCTATGAGTTCGATGTGAAAGACATGCCGGTCACCGTCGCCGTCGACACCAAGGGTGAGTCGGTACACATCACCGGCCCGGCCATCTGGCAACAGAAAATCGCCGAGAACCTGGCGGTGGAAGTGAAGTAAGCGTTACCCGTTCAAGAAAGCGCCCGGCATCGCCGGGCGTTTTCGTTTCCGGGAGTCCGTAGGGCGGACTTGAGCCCACCAGAACCTGTTGGGTTTCGCTCCGCTCAAGCGGAGCGCCGCCCGCACCGACCTACAGGAGCCGGGCTCTCTCGAACTGCTCAGGCCAATCCCGGCGCGTGAACACCTGCCCTTCCTGGCGCACCCGGCGCACTTCATCCAGATCCAGGTCGCAGAGCAGCCACTGGCTGGTCGCGGGGCAAAGCTCGGGGCTTTCGGCGATCACACCATTGCTCGGCATGCCGTAGTCCGGCGGTACATAAAGGCCGGCGCGGCCGATGTTTTCGTCCAGGGCCGGCGACCAGGGCGCCAGGCCAACGGTAGGCGCCTGCAGCACGGCGATCTGGTTTTCCAGGGCGCGAGCCTGGGCGCCGATGCGTACACGGTGGTAGCCGGCCTTGGTGTCGGTGCAACTGGGGGCGAGAATCAGGTCGACGCCGCCTTCGGCCAGGGTGCGGGCCAGCATCGGGAACTCGTTGTCGTAGCAGATCAGAATGCCCAAGCGCCCCAGCGCCGTGTCGAACACCTTGAGCCCCTGCCCCGCTGCAATGCCCCACTGCTCGCGTTCGAAGCGGGTCATGATCAGTTTGTCCTGGAAGCCCAGTTCACCCCCTGGACCAAACAGCCATGCGCGGTTGCGGTACAACCCATCGGCATCGCGCACCGGCAGGCTGCCGGGTTGCAGGTAGACACCAAGCTTGGCCGCGATGCCGGCGCACAGTGAGCGCCAGTCCTGCAACAACGGCTGGACACCCGCGATAGAGGCCTGCAGGTCACCCCGCTCAGCCGGCGACAACTGACCGGCCAGCACCAGGCCTGCATACTCAGGCAGCACCAGCAACTTTGCGCCGGCCTTGGCAGCCTCTGCGCAGAGGCCCTCCAGGTGAGTGGCGTACGCACTCCAGCTTTCATGGAGCTCGATGGCGTACTGGCAGGCGGCGATCCTGATCATGGATTGAGTTCCTTGAGCCAGAAAGACATGGGCTTGGCCGACTCGGCTTCCTCGTCCAGGTCGCGCCAGTGATACGCGGTGCGTAGTTCCGGGTGATGGCGATAGCCACGCCGCGCCCAGAATTCATTCAGCGGCTGGTAGCCGATCGGGCGGCGTGGATGATCGAGCGGGCGCTCCACCGCGCAGAAGGCGCAATGCTCGAACCGCCCCAGACGCCGTGCATAACTTTCACGCTCGGCGAAGAAGAGCACGCCCAGGCCAGCACCGCGGTACTCCGGAAGCAGCACCGACTCGCCGAAATAGAAAATGCGCTCCGGGTCCCAGCCCTGCTCGCGGAAGGGCCGCTGGAACTCGTCGGTTTCATCCGACATCGGCAGGCCCGTCGAAGCACCCACGACCCGGTCGCCATCCAGGGCCAGGACGAACAGGCTTTCCGGCGACTCGGCATAGGTGGCCAGGTAGCGCGCTTCATAGCCCAGTGTGCCGTCGTAGAGATAGGGGAACTCGCGGAACACCGTCAGGCGAAGGCGTGCGAGATCTTCGATATGGGGCGCGATGGCGGCGCCCTGGAGAATACGGATGTGCATGGGAGCGGTCGTTCTGGCGATGTGGATGACGCCCCTGGCTAAGCCGGGCCTGGGTCAAGAACCTATCATGCCGGGCACGGACCGAATGACCCCATTGCGACAGGAACCCAACCATGACCGCTACCGAATTGGTGCAAGCCTATTACAACGCCTTCAATACCGGAGATATGCCGACGTTCCTCGCCCTGCTCAGCGAGGATGTGGTGCATGACATCAACCAGGGCGAACGCCAGCAGGGCAAGGCCGCTTTCACCGCCTTCATGGACAAGATGAACCGCTGCTACAAGGAACGGCTATCCGATATCGTGATCATGCAGAGCGCCGACGGCAGCCGCGCCGCCGCCGAGTTCGTGGTGCATGGCCAGTACCTGGCCGACGACGAGGGCCTGCCACCGGCCAAGGGACAGACTTACGTGCTGCCAGCCGGGGCCTTCTTCCATATCCACTGCGGCAAGATCGCCCGCGTCACCAACTACTACAACCTGAATGACTGGGTCGAACAGGTCGTTTGAGGTCTCAGCCCTGCACCCGCGCCTTCGGCAGCTCGACCACCGTGGCGCGGCGCTGGGCCAGGTAGCGGGTGCAGCTCACCCGCAGGAAGGAAGCAAAGTTGACCACCTCGCCGCGGTACTCCATTACCTCGTCATAGAGCTTTGTGATGAGCTGGTTGGTGGTCATGCCGTCCACCTCGGCGATCTCCCGCAGGATGTCCCAGAACTGGTTCTCCAGGCGCAGGGTGGTCACCACGCCACGGATACGCAGCGAGCGCGAGCGGGATTCGTAGAGGATAGGATCAGCCTTGACGTACAGCTCGCACATGGAGGGCCTCCAGGTCAGTGGTTTGGCGCACCGGTGGATCACGCTTCACCGATCCACCTTCGGAGTTCGGCATGACCTCAATGGTGGAAACGAAAAGCGGTTTCCACCCTACGCGCCTTATAGCTCGATCTTCGTCCCGAGCAACTTGAGGAACCCCGCCAGCCAAGCGGGATGGGCCGGCCAGGCCGGGGCGGTCACCAGGTTGCCTTGGGTATGGGCGGCGTCCACCGGGATATCCACATACTGACCACCGGCCAGCCGCACTTCCGGGCCGCACGCCGGGTAGGCGCTGCACTCGCGGCCTTCCAGCACGCCGGCGGCTGCCAGCAGTTGCGCACCATGGCAAACGGCAGCGATGGGCTTGCCAGCCTTGTCGAAGGCCTTCACCAACTCCAGCACCGAGGCGTTCAGGCGCAAGTATTCCGGCGCGCGACCACCGGGAATCAGCAGCGCGTCGTAGTCTTCTGCCTTGACCTTGGCGAAGTCGAAATTGAGGGCGAAGTTGTGGCCAGGCTTCTCGCTGTAGGTCTGGTCGCCTTCGAAGTCATGGATGGCAGTCCGCACGGTCTGCCCGGCAATCTTGTCCGGGCACACGGCATGCACGCTGTGGCCAACCATCAGCAGGGCCTGGAACGGCACCATGGTTTCGTAGTCTTCGGCGTAGTCGCCAACCAGCATCAGAATCTTCTTCGCGGCCATTTCGCATCCTCCTGGATTGGAAGCCCTGAGGCTTCAAAGGGTAGCCAATTATCCCCCCCGCCTTTCGCCTGCGGGTAATAGGCCCCTACTACAGGGACGGAAGGCACAACTCAGATGCCGATCTTGTCCAGCGCCCGGCCAACACCGCGCCAGAATCCCTCCTGCGGTCGGACCCGATCACCGCTGGCGGCAATGCGTTCGCTCGGCTGCACCTGGCGGGTCGTGGTGATTTCCTGGCTGCCCAGGGACGCCTCTACCAGTTGCAGGGGGCCATTGCCGGCGTTGGGCTGTTCGCTGTTCTTCGGTGGCGGATCCAGCTCGTCGTAGCGCAGGTAGTAGGTACGCCCGGCCGTGGCGTCCAGGGCAAAGGAGGTGATGAGGGTGAAATCCAGCGGGCCGTCTGCGAACAAGGTCCAGTAGCTGCCAAAGAGCGGTCGGCGCATCTCCAGCTTGTAGCTGGCGGCGTCGAACTCCAGTACCAGGTAGCCGTTGCTTGGCAGACTGCCGATCAGCTGGTTATTGAGGAAAATGCCTGGAGCCTCCAGCTCCTGGTCCGCCCATTCGCTCTGCGGCCGGTAGAGGTAGACCAGCGCGTGCTCACCGACACCAGGCGCAGCGGCCTGGAACCGCGGCCCTTCAGTGGCGCCGAAGAAGGCACCCGGCGTGGAACAGCCGCCCAGCACGGTACAAAGCAGCAGGATCGGCAGGTATAGGCGGCCCATGCAGCCACTCCCTCTTGTTGTAATGGAGCAAGCCTAGCCCGGCGTCGCCCCACGCACACCCGACGAAAGTGCGGCCCCGGCTCCGCACTCCTAGCGGCGGCGGTCGAGCAGGTTCACCACCAGTCGATCCAGCCATCCCCAGAGACGCTGGCGCAAACGCTTGGTCAGCGGGCGCGCATGCCAGTCATCCAGGGTAATTTCGCGGCTATCGGAGAAATCCTGGCGCATGCAGGTAGCCACCGCCTCGGTAAAACTCGGGTCAATCGCTTCGAGGTTGGCTTCCAGGTTGAAGCGCAGGTTCCAGTGGTCGAAGTTGCAGGAGCCAACGCTGACCCAGTCATCCGCCAGCACCATCTTCAGGTGCAGGAAACGCTGCTGGTACTCGAATATCCGCACCCCGGCACGCAGCAGGCGCGGGTAGTACCGCTGGCCCGCGAAGCGCACCGGTGGGTGATCGGTGTGCCGGCTGGTCAGCAGCAGACGCACTTCGACACCCCGTCGCGCGGCCTTGATCAGCGCGCGACGAACCTTCCAGTTCGGCAGGAAGTAAGGCGTCGCCAGCCACACGCGCTTGCGCGCCGTGCGAATGCTGCGCACCAGCGACTGGACGATATCGCGATGCTGGCTGGCGTCGGCGTAGGCCAGGCGTCCGAGTCCCGCGCCTACCGCCGGATAGGGTGGCAGATGCTTCAGGCGCGGCGCGTCGACCGACTTCCAGGGGCGGCGGTCGAGGTTGGCCAGCCACTGATAGTCGAAGATCAGTTGCCAGTGCGCCACCAGCGGCCCCTCGATGGCGACCATCACTTCGTGCCAACGGCTGGCCTCCTGGGCTGGGCTCCAGAACTCATCCGTGGAGCCGGTGCCGCCGACAAACGCCAGGCGGTCGTCCACCACCAGAATCTTCCGGTGGTCGCGGTACAGGTTGCTGAAGCCTCGCCGCCAGCGGATAGGGTTGTAGAACTGCAGCAGCACCCCTGCGTCGATCAGCCGCTCACGCAGCGCCGCACCCAGACGCAGACAGCCAAAGCCGTCGAACAAGCAACGCACCCGCACACCCCGCACGGCCGCGACGCACAGGGCGTCGACCAGTGCCTCGCTGCATTGGCCGTCTTCCACCAGGTAGAGCTCCAGCGCGACCTGGTACTCCGCGCGGGCGATGGCAGTGAGCATGGTCGGAAAGAACTGTGGGCCGTCGATCAACAGCTCGAAGCGGTTGCCGGACTTCCAGGGGAAGATCTGCCCCATCAGCGCTCCGTGAAGATCAGCACGGCACCCACGGGCACCGACAGGCTGATCCCCGGCAGGCCGGCGAGCTTGCGCAGCTCATCCAGCGCGGTGGTCAGGCCGAAGTCCTCCACCTGCAGCACCAACGGCGCCAGGGTCACTACCTGGAAGCGGTGATCGTCCAGGCGCGTGGCCAGGAGCTCCGCGCGGTATTGCTGCTGTTTGTCGCGAATGTTCACGGTGAGCGGCAGGCCCAGTTCCAGTTGCGCACCGGGAGCCAGGTCGGTGATCGGACGCAGGTCCAACTGGGCGCTGACTTCGGCCTCGGGGAATTTGGCGATTTCGAAGAACTGATCGCGAAGGCGCTGATCGCGCAGCGGTACTCCGGTACTGACCGATTCGAGTTCGATGCGCAGGCGGGCCTTACCGTCCTGGCCGATCTTGCCGTGCAGGGTGAGGAATCGGTGCACCTCGGAGATGCTGCCGGCCTTGGTGGAGATGAAGGATATCCGCGATGACTCGTTGTCCAGGTACCAGCTCGCGTGGGCGGGCAGCGCCAGGGCGACGAGCAGGGCAACGAGGGGGCGTAGTGATTTGTGCATGCGGGCTTCCTTTGGCATGTCGCTGACGGCCCAGAGACTCAAGCCGGACTCCATTGGTCACACGAATCGCCGCCGGGTTCCGCGTGGAGCAAACCCGACGGACGGACAATGGATGCAAAGCTACCAGAGGAAACGAATCTTGGGGCTCGGCATGACACCTGTAGGGGCGAATTCATTCGCCAGGCAGGCCGAAGGTCTGCGCTCTGGCAAACCTTCTCGGGACCGCTGCGCGGCCCTTGGCGAATGAATTCGCTATGTCTGCGTTAGCTGTTGCGAGAAATTTCCCATCCAGCCAAGAGCCTTGTAGGA